>DATJOQ010000131.1:0-3810 GCA_035506935.1 Binataceae bacterium (SeqCode)
ACGCGAAAAAGAAATGCTCGCCGACCGCCTTGGAAGTCGAGTAGCACCAGCGATCGACCGTGGTCGAGCCGAGCACGCGATCGTCGTCCTCCTTCCACGGAACTTTGGGGTTGCGGCCGTAGACCTCGGAGGTCGAGCTCAGCACCAGCCGTTTGCCGTACTTGTAAGCGGCCTTCAGCATGTTCTGCGTGCCGTTGACGTTTACGTTGAGAGTCTCGTACGGGTCGGCGACGTAATGCTCGACTCCAACGACCGCCGCGAGATGGTAAATCAGGTCGGCTTTGGCGGCGAGGCCGTCGATCAGCTCGAGGTTGAAGATGGAATCGTGCACGTAATGAAAGCGCGGATGGTTCAGCAGATGGCGGACCTTGGCGATCGAGCCGGTGTCGAGCACAAAAATCTCGTCGCCGCGCGCGACAAACGCGTCGCACAGATGTGAACCAAGAAAACCCGCGCCGCCAGTGATCAAAACTCGCATGCGATTTTCCTAACTGA
This sequence comes from Binataceae bacterium (SeqCode), assembly GCA_035506935.1. GTDB lineage: Bacteria > Desulfobacterota > Binatia > Binatales > Binataceae > DATJOQ01. The sequence goes on from DATJOQ010000131.1 coordinate 496, forward strand.
GTTTCGCCATGTCCTCAATAGCCTTACCTCCCAATACGTCGAGCGCGCGACCTTCGTTACCGTCCTCGAACTGCGCGCGCATTATGATCACACTGCCCTCGCCTGCCGCGATTTCAAGCGCACCGTCGGCGGTCGTGCTGATCACAGCTCCTGGCGCGCCGCGGCTGTCAGACTCGTGTGCGATACGAGCTTGCCAGATATACAGCTTGCGATCTGATTCGGAACAGAACGCGCCGGGATACGGATGGGTGACGGCGCGCACGAGATTGAAAATCCGCCACGCGGGCCAATTCCAATCGACGCGGCCGTCTTCGGGCTGGCGGCGGCCAAAATAATTGCCCTGCGAAAGATCCTGGCGAGAGCGCGGCGCGCGCCCGGCTACGATCAGCGGATGAAACTCGCGCACGAGCGCGGCACCGAGCGGAACCAGCTTGCGATAGAGCGTAAGCGCGGTGTCGCTGTCGTCAATCGCGACGGCGCGCTGAGCCACGATATCGCCGGCGTCGGCGCGCGCGACCATATGATGAAGCGTCACGCCCGTCTCGCGCTCGCCGTTCACCAGCACCCAGTTGACCGGGGCGCGACCGCGATACTTAGGCAGCATCGAGGGATGAAGATTGAGCGCGGCGGTGGACGCTGCGTTCAAGACCTTCTCCGAGAGCAGGTTTCGATAGCTGAACGAGTAGATGGCCGCGGGCTCAAGCGCAGCGATTCGTGATATCCAGGCGGAATCGAGCGTCTCGGGAGTGAATGTTGGGATGCCGCGCGACGCCGCGAGCTCGGCGCATGAGCGCCACCAGACTTCTTCGTCGGCGCGATCCTGATGGGTGAACAGTGCGGCTATCGGCGCGCCCAACTCAAGCAGCGCTTCCATGCAGGCGTAACCCATCTCGTGATACGCGAACAGGACGCAGGGTGCGGACGCGATCGAAGGCTCGGACAATCGCCGCTACCTGCGCGTCGTTTCGCGATTCTCGGGTTCGGCGCCGTGAACCGCACGCACGATATAGGTCGGACGGTGGCGCACTTCCTCGTAGATGCGGCCGACGTATTCGCCGATCAGGCCGAGGGCGACGAACAGCACCGCGACGAACAGGAACAGAACCGCAAAGAGCGTCCACAGCGCGCCCTCCTGCTGTGGGCCGTAGATCAGCCGATGCGCGATCAAGAAAACGCCGAAGGCGGCATCGAGAATCGCGATTCCAATACCGGTGACGCTCAAGATCTGGATAGGAAGCAGCGAAAAGCCGGTGATCAAATTCAGGCTGAGCTTGGCCAGATCGAAGAGGCGGTACTTCGAGGTGCCGGCCGCCCGAGCCTCGTGGCCGACGCGAATTTCGGTCACGCGCTTGGCGAAGGTATTGGCCAGCGCCGGAATGAACGCGGCCTTTTCGTCGCATTCGACCACGGTCTGCACGATGTGCCGCCGATAGGCGCGCAGCATGCATCCGTAATCGTGCATCGGCACACCCACCATCAATGAGGTGAGCTTGTTGTGCAGCAGCGACGCGGCGCGGCGATAAGTCTGATCCTGGCGCTCTTCGCGCCATCCACCGACCACGTCGTTGCCAGCGTCGATCGCCTCGAGCAATCGCGGAATCTCCTCGGGCGGATTCTGCAAATCCGCGTCGAGCGTAACCACCACGTCGCCACGGCATTCGCGGAACCCCGCCAGAATCGCCGAGTGCTGGCCGAAATTGCGCGCGAGCTCGACCACGCGCACGCGCCGCTCCTGAGCCGCGATACGGCGCAGGAGCGCGAGCGAATCGTCGATCGAGCCGTCGTCGACAAAGATCACTTCGTAGTTGCGCTCGCCGCCGGCAATCACCGAGCTCAAGCGCTGCCACAGCACTTCGAGATTGGCCGATTCGTTGTAGACCGGAATGACGATCGAGACCGACTGCGGCGCATAGCCTTTGGCTTCGGGGAGAACGGGTATTTTGCTAAGCGCCGTCAATCGCGTTCAGCCGCTCGCGTATCGACCAAACGGTGGCCGATCATCTTGCAGCAAGGATTATAAAGCATTGTGGCAAAGCGGTAGTGCAAGTTAAAGACGCGCCGGCGCCAAGCGCGATCGACTTTCCACCGCAGTTTCGACGCGTCGCGCGGCGATTGACCTCATCGACGCGCGCTTGGAGACTGTGCGTCGATGCCACGATACGGACGAATGCTGCGGGTGGGGTTGTGCGCTCTGATCGCATGTCTGCTTTATCTTCCCGGACTTGGACGGCCCGCGCTATGGGAGCCCGACGAAGGACGCTACGCGGAAATCGCGCGCGAGATGGTGCAGAGCGGCGACTACATCACGCCGCGCGACGACTGGGTGCGCTATTTTGAGAAGCCGCCGCTGATCTACTGGTCGAGCGCGCTCGCGATCAAAGTGCTGGGCACGAACGAGTTTGCGGTGCGCCTGCCCGCGGCTCTGTCCAGCATCGGACAGGTGACGATCACTTATGCGCTGGCTGAGGAAATGTTCGGCGCGGCGGTCGGATTGCTGGCGGCCTCGAGTCTCGCGCTGAGCCCGCTGTTCTTCGGCTTCGGTCGCGTGCTGACCCTGGACCCGGCGCTCGCATGTTTCACCGAAGCCGCGCTTGCCTCGTTTTATATCGCCGCTCGCGCGGCGCCGAGCCTCGACAATGCTCGCAGTCGCAATTGGCTGCTCGTCGCCGCGGCGATGATGGCGCTCGGCACGCTGACCAAAGGGCCGGTCGCCTTGGTGTTAAGCGGCGGAATCGCGCTGATCTATCTGATCGCCGAGCGGCGCGGCCGCGAGTTGATTCATATCCCGTGGCTCGGATGCGGTTTGATCTATCTGGCGATCGTAGCGCCGTGGTTCGTCGTGGTGGCGCGGCGTAATCCCGATTTCCTGGGATTTTTCTTCGTCCACGAACATCTGCAACGCTACGTGAGCAGCACCGAGCATCCGTGGGGTATTTATTTCTTCATACCGGTGACGCTCGCGGGAATGTGGCCCTGGATCTATTTCGTTCCGCGCGCGATCGCACGCTTGCGCGATCCAGAGTCGACGGAGCCGGCGTCAGAGCGGCGCCCCGCGTTGATCTTTCTTCTGATCTGGTTCGCGTTCGTGTTCGTATTCTTCTCGATACCGCACTCGAAGCTTGGATCGTATATCCTGCCGGGACTCCCGCCGCTCGCGATCCTGGCGGGCTATGGCTTGTGGAGCATCGTGCGCGAGGAAGCCGCGCACGCGCGTCGCGAGCTTGGCGCGTTGGCCTGCGTAAATGCAGGAATAGCGGCGATCGCGATTCCCGTGCTGGTTCTAGTTTCGTGGCACTACCGAATGATCGCCTTGGG
>DATJOQ010000132.1:0-5004 GCA_035506935.1 Binataceae bacterium (SeqCode)
TCCTCCCTGCTTGCGCGATGCGGCATCGAAGCGGTTGCGAGCGTTATTTACGTTGCGAGCCAGGCGCTCCGAGCGTATCGACCAAACGCGGGCCACTGGGTCTAATTTCGAGCGCCCGTCCGAAAAGAGTGTCGTCACGCAGCAGAAGCATGACCGCGTCGGCGATGGTTTCGGGCTGTATGATTTTCCCCGGCAGCAGCGACTGCAAACCAGCCGCGGCCCGCTCGGTGGTCAGCCGATGCACCAGCGGGGTGTCGACGATACCTGGGCAAATGCAGTTCACGCGGATTTTCCGCTCGGCAGCCCATCCAGACAGCGAGTAGCTGAAATTTACCACGCCGGCCTTGGCCGCGGCGTAGATCGGATCGTGATGATAAGGATATAGCCCCGCCATCGAAGCGGTGTTGATGATCGCGCCGCCATCGCGTTCCATCAGCGGGGCCGCGAGATAGCATCCGAGGATCACCGCTTGCAGGTCGATGTCCAGCACCCTGCGCCAGGCCTCGAGCGAGGCTCGCGGAAAACCGGGAGGACTCAGCCCCACCCCGGCGTTGTTGAACAAGATATCGAGGCGCCTGAATTTCGTGATCGCGGTATCGAGCATCGCACGAGCCTGCTCGGCGAGCGTAACATCGGTCCGGATAAAGACCGCGCGCCCGCCGGCACGCTCGATAATGTTAACGGTCTCTTGCCCGGTGGACGGATCGAGATCGGCGATCACAGCTGCCACGCCGTCCGAGGCGAGGCGCTGCGCGGTAGCGCGTCCGATTCCTGATCCTCCGCCAGTGATTACGGCAACCTTGCCTGCTAGATCCATTGAAAGCCTCGATTGAAAACTTCAGCCGACCCGTCCGAGCATCACGCCCACGATCAGCAGCACCAGCACGGTCGCTGTCAGAATCGTGAACGCGTGGTCCTTTTCCTTCAAGAAGAAAAAGAAGGTGAATGCAACACGTCCCAGTGGGACCAATGTCAAGATCAGCAAACCGACCATCAGGATGGCGCGCGGGTGACCCTGAAAGGCCTCGACCGTGAGCGAGGCCCAGTCTTGTTTGACGGCCTTCCTGCCGTGCATCTGAATGTCGCCAACCCGATCGATGTAAAATCCGGGAGCGCTCAGGCCCATCACGATCAGACCCACGATCAAGAGTGACGCACTGGTCAGCACTGACGCGCGCAAGATTCGCGGCGTCCACACGCGCAGAATTCTGTCTTCGTCCTCCTCGGTCGCCATCCTAGATACCGCCTAACGCGCGCCAGCCCATCTCGACCGCGATTAATAACAGCAGCACGATGAAGACCAATCGCAGCGCCTCCACTTTGGCGTGCATCAGCATCCGGCTCCCGATAAGCGCGCCTGCGGTAACTCCCAGCGCGACAGGAGAAGATATTACTACCGAGACATCCCCGCGGGACAGAAATACCAGAGCACCGGCACCGGCGGTGACGCCGATCATGAAGTTGCTGGTCGCGCTCGAAACCTTGAGCGGTAGACCCATCACGCTGTCCATCGCCACGACTTTGAGCGCGCCCGCGCCAATGCCAAGCATGCCGGACATCAGACCGGCAACGACCATGATAGCCGCGCCGCCAGGAAGATTGCGCACTCCGTATCGAACCATCCTGCCGTCGCTTTCCGGAAAGCTGCCGCCCAGCTTCAGGCGCTCAGCCAGGCGATCGCTGCTCGGCAATATATGTTCGCCGGTTCGGCGGGCGGCGAAGTAAGCCGAAATCAGCATCATCACCGCGAACAGCATTTCCAGCACGCGACCCGAAAGCACGCCAGCCAGCGACGCGCCGACGATCGCGCCGGAAACGGTCGCCACTTCCAGCGCCATCGCGACCCTGAGATTGGTCCATCCGTCGCGCACGAAGGCCGCGCTTGCGCCGGCGCTGGTGGCGACGACCGAAATCAGGCTGGCGCCAATCGCAACGTGGATCGGGACGTGGCCGAGCAGCGTCAGCCCGGGGACGATGAAGACGCCGCCGCCGAGGCCTGAGATCGATCCAATGAAACCCGCGCCCAAGGCGAGCAAAAGGAGTTCGCCAACAACAATCAGCACAGGCGTCCGTGGCTATGGGTGGGAACAGCAGTCATGGCGGCTGGAGACGCGCCGCTTATCCGGCGCAGCGATACCCACATCGTAATCCATCCGTACGGAAAAACAATTCTTTACGAACTATTGCGAGCGCGAGAAAAATCAGCGCCGGAGCAGCATCGATTCGCCGACCGGCAGACCGAGCGCATGGCGGCGAATCCAGTCCAGCGCCACCTGTGAGGTCAGCAACTTGATCCAGTCGCGCGTACCCCAGAACTGATACTGGCGCGAGGCGCTGGTGCCCGCGGCGTCCAACGCGATGCACACGGTTCCGACCGGGCGCTCGGCGGTGCCTCCGCCCGGACCGGCGACCCCCGAGGTTGCGATCGCGACGTCGGTGCCAGCGACGCGGCGCGCGCCCGCCGCCATCTCGAGCACGCATTGCTCGCTCACGGCGCCGTGCTGCTTGAGCGTTTCCTTTTGCACGCCAAGCACGTTCATCTTGGCGTCGTTGGAGTAGGTCACGAAGTCGGCTTTGAAGAAGCTGGAACTGCCCGCCACATTGGTCAGGCGATGGCCGATCAAGCCGCCGGTGCACGATTCGGCGACGGCCAGCATGAGGCGCTTTTCGGTCAGCAGGCGACAGACCACTTCTTCCATCGAGGTTTCGCCTTCGGCATAAGCGAAGCTGGAAATCTTTTCGCGCACCCGGGCGCTCAGCGCTTCGAGTTTTTTATTGACCTCGCCGGGCAGACCTTCGACCAGGATGCGCAGGGAGATCTGCGGAAAGCTTGCACGAAACGACACTCGTCCTTCATCGGGTTGGATCAAACCCGACACTGCCTCGTCGAGTCCTGATTCGCTGATGCCGAAGGTCTGAAACGTGCGTGAGGCGAACACGGTGTCGCGACCGCGGTTGGCGGCGATCCACGGCAGCACGTTATCTTCGATCATCGGTTTCATTTCGCGCGGCACGCCAGGCAGCACGATCAGGTGCGCGGTGTGGTTTTGTTGAGGCACGGCGAGGCGGAAGCCGGGTGCGGTGCCGAGCGGGTTGGGGATTATTTCGGCGGCTTCGGGGAACATCGCCTGCTTGAGATTATTCTCCGGCATCCGACGCCCCATCGAGGCGAACAGCTTGCGTATCTTTTCGGCGCTTTCCTCGTCGAAGCGCAGTTTCTGGCCTGTCAGGCGCGCGACGGTTTCGGTGGTCAGGTCGTCGGCGGTGGGCCCGATACCGCCGGTCGAGATGACCACGTCAGCCATCGCCATCGCCGATCGCCACGCCCACTCCAGGCGCTCGGGGACGTCGCCGACTGTGAGCACCGCGGCCAGCTCGACCCCGGTCTCCACCAGCTTGTCGGCGATGAAGTTGGAGTTGGTGTCAACCACCTTGCCGGTGGTGAGTTCATCGCCGGTGGAAAGGATAACCGCTCGCTGAATCATGGTTCACCTATACCTCACGCTACGCCGGCAGCGGCTCAACTTGTATCAAGCCGCCGGCCAGACGAAATGCACGATCAGCCGCAGCACAATATTGGCATAAATCGCGGCCGCCAGGTCATCCAGCATCACCCCTGCGCCGCCGCGCATCCGTCGATCGATGAACCCGGCGGGGAAGGGCTTGACGATATCGAACAGGCGAAACAGGCCGAAGCCGGCAATCAGAGGCCCCCATCCAATCGGATTTTGGAACATCGTCGCGACCATCCCCAGCACTTCATCGATCACGATATGCGAGCTGTCGGGCTGATTGAGAATCTCTTCGGCGCGCCCCGAGATCCAACACGCGGCGACGAAAATCACGGCGAAGCCCGGCACAACTATCGGCCATGGGAGTTGCCAAATTCCACCAAAGATTGCCCACGACACGATCAGGCCCACAACCGAGCCGGCCGTCCCGGGTGCATAGGGGGCGAAGCCGGTGTAGCCGGCAGTCGCGACAAACACGATCAGTCCGCGCATTGTGACTTAGGCTTGATGCGCGAGCGGGTCGAGATCAAGCGGCCCGCGGCGGAATCGGCGGTTCTTCAATTCCCAGTTCGACGCCAACCACGCCTTCGACCCCGCGCGCGATTCCATTGGCGAGTTCGTCCCACGGCGGAACCAGCGCGGAACTGTTGAGCGTGACCACGCCGTTGGTGGTCGCGACTTCGATCGGTGCGTGACCGATTTTCGGATGCGCGAACAGCGCCGCGCGAACCTGAGCCGTAATGGAGGCGTCACGAAGCCTGGTCCACGATTCAGCGCTCGAGTCGCGTTCGGCGATCTGCGTTGCGCCGGCCAACATCTCGGCGAGCGTCGCCATCGGGATCGCCGCGGTGTTGAGCACGAAGTCGTAAATGCAGGGGTCGTCGACGTCCGCGTTCAGCATAGTCTGCAGGCGAGTGCGCACCTCTTGACCGTAGTCGCGCACTCGCTTCGCCGCGGCCGCTGCTTCGAGCTTCTCATCGGCCGCCACCTGGCGGCAACGATGCTCGAAGGGCGCGACCGTTCGCACCCGCAGCACGTGCTTGGCACCTTCAGGCACGAACAGCGGGGTCGAGCGGCCGACTACTACGGTGCGATCGACCACGAATTCCTTTAGCAGCATCGCGCCGTAAAACGCGTATAGCTTAACCGCGTCGGTGCGCAGACGCTCCCAGAAATGTGGTGTGCGTTCGTCGACCAGTTGCAATTGCTCGGGCGTGACCTGATAGCGGCGAGCGGCCGCCGCGAGCACGTCAGTGCTGCTGATGAATCGATAACCCAGCCGCTCGGCCGTGAGTTGGCCGAGTATCGTTCCGCGGCTGCCGAGTTGTTGCCCGATTGCAATTAATGCCATGGCTGTACGCTCCGGAGACCTTAATCGGCGCCAATCTTAAGCACTCGCATAGGCGCTGGCAAACTCCAAAATGAGCCCGGTTTTTGGAATCGAGAGGCATAGCTTGCTCGCGCTGTGACGGCTACACTGCTGCTGGCTTGC
>DATJOQ010000133.1:0-6268 GCA_035506935.1 Binataceae bacterium (SeqCode)
CAAGTATACTGGCTATCCGATTGAGAAAGGCACACTGACGCTCGACGTTCATTATCTACTCGATCAGGGCAAACTGACCGCAGAGAATCACATCTCGATCGATCAGCTCACTTTCGGCGACAAGGTCGAGAACTCGACCGCGATAAACCTCCCGATCCGGCTGGCGGTGGCGTTGCTCAAGGATCAGAATGGCGTGATCGATCTGCGCCTGCCGGTCTCGGGTTCGCTGAACGATCCGCAGTTCAGTGTCGGCGGCGTGATATGGCAGGTGCTGCGCAATCTGATCGTGAAGGCGGCGACCTCGCCGTTTACATTGCTGGCCTCAGCCGTGCATGGCATCGCGGGCGGCAGCGGCGGCGCCGACCTGTCGTATGTTGAATTCAAACCAGGCTACGCGACGCTTTCGCAGGATGCTCAAAACAAGCTCGCGAGCGTCGCCAAGGCGTTGCAGGCGCGGCCGGGACTGAGTCTTAGGGTCGTCGGCCGGGTCGATCCGAACGTCGATCGCGAGGGCCTGCATTACGCGAAGGTCGATTACCTGGTGCGCGAACAGAAGGTCAAGGATCAGGGCAAAGAAGCGGGCAAAGATCTCGCGAGCGTCGAGGTGATGCCCGACGAGTACGACAAGTATCTGAAGCAAGTTTACAAGGCAGCCACTTTCGAAAAGCCGAAAGATCTTTTGGGATTGAATAAGTCGCTGCCCGCCGACGAGATGAAGAAGCTGCTGGTCACGCACATGGAAGTGAGCGACAAGGATCTTCAGAATCTCGCCAACCAGAGAGCGTCGGCGGTCAAACAGTGGCTGGACAAAAAGGTCGACCCGAAGCGAGTCTCCGTGGGCGCGCCGAAGCTCGACGCCAAAGGGATCACGGACAAAGGCAAAACCTCGCGCGCCGAACTGGTGCTTGAATAGGATCGCTTGATTCGATCTGAACTTTGGCGCGATCGTATTCGCAGGGGTTCCCGCGATCATTTTCGTGACGCGTAATTTCAAGGGCGACCAAAAGCCGGGAGTTAGATCGATGGCAACCAACGAAAGCCTGATGGCACGGCGCGACGCAGCGGTCGCGCGAGGCGTGAGCCGTTCACATTCAATTTTCGTCGAGCGCGGCCAGAACGCAGAGCTGTGGGACGTCGAAGGTCGCCGCTATGTCGATTTTGCCGGTGGAATCTCGGTGCTGAATGTCGGTCAGCGCCATCCGCGAGTCATCAGCGCGGTCACCGCGCAGCTCGAGAGATACATCCACACCTGCTTTCAGGTCTTGTCGAACGAGCCCTACGTGGCGCTGGCGGAGCGGCTGAACCGGCTGGCGCCGGGTCCGGGCAAGAAGAAGACGCTGATCATGAACAGCGGCGCCGAGGCGGTTGAGAACGCGATCAAGATCGCACGGCGCTTCACAAGGCGTTCGGCGATTATCGCTTTTGGCGGCGGTTTTCACGGACGCACGCTGCTCACGCTTGGTCTGACGGGCAAGGTCAATCCTTACAAAGCGGGGTTCGGTCCGTTCCCGGCGGAAGTTTATCACGCGATTTTTCCCGATCCGCTGCGCGGTGTTTCGGTCGGCCACGCCATCGAGTCGATCGACGCGCTGATGCACAACGACGTTGAGCCATCGAGAGTTGCCGCGATGATCGTTGAACCTGTGCAAGGGGAGGGTGGTTTCAATATCGCGCCGACGGAATTCCTGGTCCGACTGCGAGAACTGTGTGATCAGCATGGAATCCTGCTGATCGTCGACGAGGTGCAGAGCGGAGTCGGACGCACGGGGAAAATGTTCGCTATCGAGCACAGCGGAGTGATTCCCGATTTGCTGACGGTGGCGAAATCGCTCGGCGCTGGATTCCCGATCTCGGCTGTGGTTGGGCGAGCGGAAGTGATGGACTCGGTCGATCCCGGTGGTCTCGGCGGAACCTATGCGGGGAATCCGATCGCCTGTGCGGCTGCGCTCGAAGTACTTGATATCATGGAGAACGAGCGGCTGCTCGAACGCAGTGTCGCGATCGGCAAACAGCTCGTTGAAGGCCTGACGCGGCTGGCGAAGCGCTACAAGGCGATCGGAGATGTCCGCGGCCTCGGCGCGATGGTGGCGATCGAGCTATTCCGCGACGGCAAAATCGAGCAGCCGGACGCCGAGCTGGCAAAGAATCTGGTGCGCGTGGCGGCAAATAAAGGCCTGATCATTTTGAGCTGTGGAAACAACGGCAACGTGATCCGGATCATGGTGCCGCTGACGGCGTCCGATAAGATTATCGAAGAAGGATTGCGCATTATCGGCGAGAGCTTCGCCGAGCTTTTCCCGAATCAATGACGCGGTCACGTCGCGATTGGCTCATAACGTGAACGAGATCGCGGTGCCGCCGCATCGTGAACCGCGATCAGGCGGCGTAATCCGTGCGATCGGTGATGCCCGATTTCTCGAACGCTACCTGACGCTCGCGGCATTTGTTGCACCGCCCGCAATGCTTTCCGCGTTGCGGCGCCATGCAGGTAAAAGTCAATTCCAGGGGCAGGTCCTTGTACAATCTGACGACGTCATCTTTATGAAGGCCGAGCCAGGGAGCATCGACTTTGATCTCGTGCCGAAGTCCAAGGCTGAGGGCGTGCGCGAAGCTCGCGAAAAATTCCGACGTGGCATCGGGAAAAGGATTCCCGGCCAGCGATCCGATAGCGATGCGGGACACATCGTGCGTGCCGCACCAGATCGCGGCTAGTCCGATCAGAAGAATGTTCCTTCCGGGCAGGAACACCTTTTCGTCCGGTGCGTCGGCGTCGGGTACGTCCTTGCCGGAGACACTCCAATGATCCCCGTAGAGGTCGGTGACTGGCGCGGCCAGCACGGTCAGCGGCATAACGTTGGGATTGTCGAGCGCGTTGAGGAAAGCTTGCAGCCCCTTCAACTCAACCTGTTCCCACGCAAGGCCACATTTGACGTAAATCGGATGAACCTCGGCTGCTCGCGCCATCTCCGCGACCAAGACCGAACTGTCGAGTCCGCCGCTCGCAAGTACCGCGACCTTATCCAAAATCAATGCTCCTATGTGCTCCAGCCGTGAACAAATCTTTTCGCCAATATCATGCAAAACCTCATGCTAGCGGAAGCGTAACATTATCGAGATGATCGCGGCTACTCGATCTCACCATCAGCTTATGCGATTGGTCTTCCAGGACTGAGTAATCAATACATCGAAAGGATGTTAAGGGTTTGAGATGGCTAGCAAAGGTTCCGCCTGGTACGTGGACTTTTTTCGCGACGACTACCTGAGCGTTTACGGTCATACGTTTACGCAGGAGCGCGCAGAGAAGGAAAGCAGATTTATCATCGATACATTGAATTTGCAGGAAGGAGCATCGCTGCTCGATTTATGCTGTGGGCAAGGACGGCACGCGGTCGAGTTGGCGAGGCGCGGCATCTCGGTGACGGGTCTCGATCTGAATAGTGAATATCTCGAGTTGGCGCGCCGCGCCGCGGCGGCGAGCAACGTCGCGCTTGAGGCGATTGCCGGCGACATGCGCGCGATACCTTTTGAGAATCACTTTGACGCAATAGTAAATATGTATTCCTCGTTTGGCTACCTGGAATCCGAAGAGGAAGATCGGAAAGTGCTGGAATCGGCCGCCAAGGCCCTGAAACCTCGCGGGCAGCTTATGCTTGATATGCTGAATCGCGAATGGACGATCGTCAATTATATTCAGAACGACTGGCATTCCGGCGCTGACGGAACGTTGTATCTCGAGCGTCGCGACCTCGATCTCGCGAATAGTCGCATGCACGTTCATTTCACCTTAGTCGATGCGAACGGGACGCGCCGCGAGTCTATCGGCCATATCATTCGGCTCTATACCCTGACGGAAATGACGCGCCTCCTTGAGCGCGTGGGACTGACAGTAATCGCGGTATTTGGCGGATTCGACGGCGAACTCTATTCAATCGGCACACGCCGTATGATTATACATGCACGAAGGAATTAGTATTTACGATTGACTAATCGGCAAGATGCAAGAGTGCGCTATCCAAGAGGATTGCCACCAAAAGCGCGCGGATGAATAATAACGATTACGATAGTCAGTACAATACCTATTGCGATGGCGGTCCAGGGCGTATCGGAGCGCGACCATCGCTGACGCCCACTCATCAGCGCAATGCCTGGGAAGAAGGACGTAGCGGCGAGGAAGTCTCGATAGGCATCGCCGAGTTCGCGTATTTTGCGACGGTCCTGATGAACGCCGCCGAAAATGCCGAGAGCGGGAAAGCATCCAAAGAAGAAAATGTCGCCGAGCCATCCGTTCATTAGGAGATGCGCGAGCCCGAACAGACTGAACGCGACGAGAGTCGGATGACGCGTGGCTTTGAGTATGCCGCGCGGCGGCCGCGGCGAGGTTGGCGCCGATATGCTGACGGCGTTGGGACTCGGATTAATCAGGCCTGCGGAAAGGAAGATCAACGACGCCAGCATCAGCAGCCGCGTCAGACCTCGCGCTGGCCCCAGGTCGCGTAGATACCAGAGCATCGGGCCGGAATGTTTATGATGGCCGAATACCACTATGAACGGGATCAAGGTAGCGAAGGCTACAAGCGAGTAGATCCCACGATACGGTTGCTCGCCGATCGCGGCGATCAAGCGCGGCCGCACGAGGTCGGAAGATATGACCATGTGTGAGCCGAGGAATAAAATGGCCCAGAATGCGATTGACGCCGTGGGATCCATTTCGTTTGTCAAAGAGACCGTAGCAAGGATGATTGGCGAGTCCAAGCCCGCATGCGGCGTTAGCAATCGCAAAGATCGTTGTGTGCTATGACTATGGTAACAAAGGAGGATGGAATGCGTATTGAAGGAGTTAGTGAAGAGCGCGCTACCAGGAGTATCCGTGCGCTCTACGACAAATTCAAACAAATGTTCGGGCACGTGATCGCTCCGTACTCCGTGATGGCGCATCGCCCCGCTATCTTGCGCGCGGCGGCGCAGATGGGCAGAGCGATGGCGCTCTCTCGCGCTATCGACGACAAGCTCAAGACCTTGGCGTGCATCCGCGCCGCGCAAATGATTGGGTGCCCATTCTGAGTAGATATCAATTCTGCCGTAGGCAGAAAATTAGGAATAACCGATCAACAGCTCGCCGATTTGACGAACTTCGAACAGAGCGACGCATTCAGCCAGGTCGAGAAAGCCGTGCTGCGCTACGCGCAAGGGATGTCCGTCACTCCGGTCGATGTTTCCGACGCGGTCTTTGCCGAGCTGAAGAGCCATTTCAATTCAGCGCAGATAGTGGAACTGACGCTGGCGCTTGCGTTGGAGAATTATCGCGCTCGATTCAATCGCGCGCTGGAAATTCCCAGCGAAGGTTTCTGCGAGCTTCCCGCCGACCATCCTGTGCGGAAGCTGGCAAACGATGGCGCGCCCGCGAAGTCCGCGTCGCCGTGATGGCGAAGCTCCGTTTGCAGAGCAATGAAGGCATGTTTGCGGTGCGGCGCGCTAAGATCGTGGAATGACGAATGATCTGATCTGGGTCATCGCGGCCGTGAGCACGCTCGGGGTGATCGTTCGTCCGTGGAGGATGCCGGAAGCAACCTGGGCGGTGAGCGGCGCCGCTTTACTGCTCGTGTTTGGACTGTTGCCCTGGCGTGACGCGCTGCGAGCCATCGGCAAAGGCACCGACGTCTACTTGTTTCTCACGGGCATGATGCTGCTGGCGGAGCTGGCGCGAAAGGAGGGGTTGTTCGATTTTCTCGCCAACGGCGCGGTGCGCATGGCGCGCGGTTCGGCGACCAAATTATTCGCCCTGGTATATGCCGTCGGCACGCTGGTGACGGTGTTGCTGTCGAACGACGCCACGGCGGTGGTTCTCACGCCCGCGGTTTTCGCGGCGTCGAAGGCCGCCAAGGTGAGGAATCCGCTTCCGTACCTGCTGGTCTGCGCGTTTATCGCCAATGCGGCGAGCTTCGTCTTGCCGATCTCGAATCCCGCGAACCTGGTTATCTTCCGCGAGCATATGCCCGCGCTGCCGCAATGGCTGGGTCGATTCGCGCTACCGTCGATTCTCGCTATCGTTGTGACTTTCGTCGCGCTGTGGCTCACGCAGCGTGATTCGTTACGACAGGAGGTCGAAACGACAGCCGGCCTGTCCTATCTGTCGAGCGGCGGCCGCGCGACCGCTTACGGAATTGCTGCCACCGCGATCGTGCTGCTGCTTGCGTCCGCTTTCGGGGTCGACCTTGGGTTGCCGACTCTGATTGCCGGGGCGGTCACTGCGCTGGTGGTGATGTCCCTT
>DATJOQ010000134.1:0-5669 GCA_035506935.1 Binataceae bacterium (SeqCode)
GAAAAAGGCTGTTGGCGAAGCGCGGTATCACACCGACGTTCTTGAAAAAGCGATCGACGCATCTGCGCGGTTCTTCAGGAATCACTTTGGCGTACCCGGTAGCGATCGGCCTGGTGACGTGCGTATCGAGCTCGCGATTGAACCAGAACATCTTCTCGTTGAACGGTGCGAGCGGATCCGGAGTCGGCTGATCAGCGGATTGCGTGTCGCCCGGAGACGGTTCGTGAATGGAATTATCGGCGGAGGCCGCCGGAATGGCCCATGCGAAGCTCAAGACCAGAACCACGAGGGGAAAAAGCTTAGCTCTCACGGCTCCTCCTGTGCTTGAAGCCTCGATTGTTCGACCAAGTCGCGTTCAATGTCATAGACATTCCTAACATCCCTTTGCCAGAACGGTACCGGCAACTCCTTCCCCAATCAACTTGTGTACCACGGTCCGGCTCGATCAGGAAGATTTGAAAGCGCCGAGAAGTTGACTCGAAACCCCAGTTGTAGCGAGTCGGCCGCGCCAGCCGACCCCAATGATCGAGACCTACTGAGCGCCGGCCTGGTTCACTTTGTTTCTGAGATCGGCGACCAGCGCATCGTAGCCTTGATTATTGATCACGCGATTGAATTGGTTGCGATAATTTCCGACCAGGCTGATACCATCAATCAAAACGTCGTAGACCTTCCAGCCTCCGCCTTCCTGCTTGAGGCGATAGTTCACCCCGATCGGCTGTGCGCCGTTCTGCTCGATCTGGGTGTCGACCTCTGAATAACCGGTGCCGTCGGAATTTTCCCTTACAAAGTCAACCGTCTGCCCGGAGTAGCTCTCGATTCGCGACATATAAGCTGCTTCGAGAAGCTGGGTGAAGAGCCCGACGAACTCGGTGCGCTGCGCTTCCGACAGGTTCCGCCAATGAATTCCCAGCGCCGAACGTGACATCTCGGTGAAATCGAAATGGCTGCCAATCACCGAGCGCAATTCTTGCCGACGCTGGTGGGCAGCGGATTTGTACTCGGGATTCTGCAGAATCTGCAGAACCTGATTTACCGTGGCCTTCACCTCCGCCATCGCGTCCCCGGCGGCGCTCGCCGGCGATACTGCGGCGGCGAATATCAGCAGCGCGGACAACACAGCCAGCGCCGCGCGCGAAGCACGGTCACTTGGCCGATTGCGTCGCGTTTGGACTGGCTGATTGCGCCGGCTTTGGACTGGCCTGAGGCGCTGCGCTTGGAGGGGATGAGCCCAGATCGTTCGCATTGCTGCCGCTCCCTTTCGCTTCAGATTGGCTCTTGCCGCCGCCCGAGATGCCACCGATGAGCTGGCCGATCGCGTCTTCGAGCACGAAGGACGATTCGGTCTGGCGCAAGGTGCCGCCGTTGGTGACGTACTTGTCGCTGGCGCCCGGAGAGATCGCGATATATTTGTCGCCGATTATTCCGCGCGTACGGACCGCCGCCACTGCGTCTTCGTCGACCTTGACGCCGTCGTTCAGCCTCATCGCGACGCGCGCGCGCTCGTTGTTCAGCGTGATATCGATCACCTTGCCGACACCGACTCCAGCGATCTCGATATCAGCACCGTTTTTAAGGCCGGCGATATTGTCGAAGTTGCCATAGATCACGTAGCTAGGCGGCGTGATCAGCTCGATCTTGCCCAGACGCAGGGAAAGGAACGCGAGCGCCGCGATCCCCAGCACTGCGAACAGCCCCACGATCAGTTGCGTAGCGCGGCTTGCGTACATCGCCTGCTACCGCGCGCCGGCGTGAGCGCCGGCCTCCTCGTCACGCGCACGCCCTGCGAGAAAGCTCTTGAACACTTCGTCGTTAGCCTCCATCACCTCGGAAACCGTGCCGTACAGCCTGATTTTACCCTCGTGCATGAATGCCACCCGATCGGATACCTCGAACACCTGGGGAACGTCGTGGCTGACCATCACCGCGCTAAGCCCGAGGCGCTGCTGCGTATGACGGATCAAAGCGTGAATCGATCCGGTGCGGGTCGGATCGAGGCCGGTGGTCGGCTCGTCGAGCATCAAAATTTCCGGATCGCGAATCAACGCGCGCGCGAGCGCCGCGCGCTTTTGCATCCCGCCGCTGAGCTCGGAGGGAAACTTATGGCTCATGCCTTCGAGACCCACCGCAGCGAGTTTCTCCTTGACCTTTTCGGCGATCTCGCTTTGGCTGAGATGCGTCTTTTCGACCAGCGGAAAGGCAACGTTATCGAACACGCTCATCGAGTCGAACAGCGCACCGGCCTGGAACAGCATGCCGAATTTTTCGCGGACTTCGTCGAGCGCACGTCTTCCGAGCTTGGTTACGTCGAGACCATCGATAAGGATGGAGCCCGAGTCAGGGCGCAACAGCAGGTTCAGATGCTTGAGCAGCACGGTTTTGCCGCATCCGCTCGGTCCGACCACGGTGGTTATCTGCCTGTGCGGACAATCGAGATTGACCCCCATCAGCACTTCTTGTGGGCCGAAGTGCCTGCGCAAGTCGCGCACTTCGATCGCGTTGCGGCCTGAGCCGTTGGTGTCTGGGGGATTCATACGCGGGGCGATTCTATAGAAGGACGGAGGTTAAAAAATAGTCCCACACCAGCACCAGCACGCTTGACAGCACCACGGCCTCGGTGGTCGCGCGGCCGATTCCCACCGCCATCCGCGCCGCATGGTAGCCCTTGTAACAACACACCCAGGTGATCACGAGGCCGAACACCAGCGCCTTGTAAAAACCGCTCATGATGTCGTGTGCGCCCAGGTTGTCCTGGATTCCGTTGAAGTACGCGGCCGACGGTCCGTGCATCAGGCCCACGCCGATCAAGTATCCGCCAAGGATACCGACCACGTCGAAAATCGCGGTCAGGAGAGGAAAACTGATCACGCCGGCCAGCAACCGCGGCGACACCAGGTATTGCACCGGATTCACCGCCATCACCGTCATCGCGTCGATTTGCTCGGTCACCTGCATCGAGCCCAATTCCGCCGCCATCGCGGAGCCCGCGCGCGCGGTAACCATCAGCGCCGCCAGCACCGGACCGAGCTCTCGCACCAGGGTCAGCGCGACCACCGTGCCGAGCGCACTCTCGGAGCCGAACTTGCTCAGCGTGACGTAGCCTTGCAGTCCGAGCACCATCCCCGTGAACGCCGCGATCAGCACGACCAGGAACAGCGATTCGGCGCCGATAATGCGCATCTGTCGAATCGCGAGCCGCGGCTTGTAAGGCGGCTCAAAGATGTAAAGCGCGGCGGTCAGCAGAAAAATCACGAAGCGCCCGAGTGAAATCAGGCCTTCGATCACCGCCGCTCCGAGCAGCGCGATCGCGTCGATGACTTTAGACATCAGCTTGTTCTACCAATGACCCACTATCTTGAATGAGTGGCCAGCCGAATGGGTATTCGAGTCGCGCCGCCAGTTCAACCCTCGAACAGGCCGAGGCGGGCCAACTGGCGAAACGTGTGAGTTGTGCTCGGCTCGCGCATGAACTCGATCAGATCGGACACCAGGTCGAGATCGACCGCGGGTCGCGGCAGGTTCACCAGCTCACACGCGAGGTTCAGACGGCGGCATTCGCCCAGATGGCGCGCCAAGCTGTTCGAGCCGAAGCGCGTGGCAAGCACGTCGCCGGGAGTGCGCGCTATCATGTTGGTACCGGTGCGGTCGCGCGAGGGCACCAGCACCACGCCCGGCGCGCGCGGAATCGAGCGCATCACGGTGTCGATATCTTCGCCGGTGACGAGCGGAATATCGGACAACAGCGTGACCAAGGCGCGCGCGCCTTCGGCGATCAAAGCGCCTGTCGCCAGCCTGACCGCAGTGTTGAGCCCGCGCGGAAATTCCTCGTCGATAACCAGCGCGCCGGCCGTCTGCGCGAGTTCGAGCAATGCGCGATCGGAGCTGACAACCGCGATATGGTCTGGCAGACGCGCACTCATCGCCGCCGCCAGGACGTCGCGAAACATCGCCTCGGCCAGCAGCTTGCGCTCCTCCGCATCGAGACGGCTGGCGAGCCGGCTCTTGGCGAATGCCAGTTCCTTGGCTGCAATCAGTACGACACGCACGCCGTTTTTATAACCTATTAGTGCAAGCCGGCCAATTGTTTTGGCGCCGAAAAATATCCACGTCAGCCGAACTAAACCATCGCGCTCAGTTTCAAAGCGCGCTACAACTTAAATTATCTGAACGGTCGCCCTCGAAAATACAAGCACACCCAAAAAGTCGCGGCAGGCGCGACGGTCGAACGCGCAAACGGAGGCAGGTTGATGATGGTTGGCAGGCGGAGGTGGAAGCTCGCAGCCGTGGCAAGCGCAGCGATCGCGATGAGCTTGTTCGTGGCCGGATGCAGGGGAAAATCGGTCGAGGACTACCTCGCGGCGGGCGACGATGCGCTCAAGCAGAACCAGATGGCGACGGCGGAACAGGATTACGCCGCCGCGGTCAAGGCAGCGCCGAACGATCCGCGCACTCATCTTGCGCTGGGCAATCTCTATACAGTCGAGCACAACCGTGACGCCGCCAAGCAGGAATTGATGCGCGCGGTGGAGCTCGATCCCAGGAACACGCAGGGGCATCTCGCTTTAGGCCGCTACTATCTCGCGCAGAACCAATTCCCGATGGCCGAAGAACAGTACCTCGCGGCGGCGGCGCTCGAACCTGCCAGTACTGAGCCGCGTATCGAACTGGCGCAGGTATATCAACGTGAGGGGAAGCTCGACCTGGCCGAGCGCGAGCTGCGCACCGCGATTGGATTGGCGCCCAAGGACGGCAAACCGCACTTCGCGTTGGCGAATTTGCTGTCGCAGCAGGGCGGGCGCGAGGCGGAAGCTGACACCGAGTATGCGCGGGCGCAGGCGCTCGATCCAACTTTGGTGCGCGCGGTGGTTTCGTCTTCAGTCGCCACCCCGGCGCCAATCGTCAATCTGCCGCCGAATGCCGTTCCGGTCGCGTCGCCGACACCCGGGGCCGCTCCCGGGACTTACAAAATTAAAGCAGTTAATAAGAAATTCGAACTGACCCACGATTCGCCGGTGTATCAGGCGCCCGACAGCACCAGCGCGGTCTTAAGCAAAGTGCATCGCCGCCGATGGGTGCGCGTGATCGGCATCTCGGGCGACTGGCTGCAAATCAAGCTGCGCAATGGTACGGTCGGATTCATCCCGATGTCAGCCGCCGAATAATTCAGCTATCGATCAAGGAGGGCTCAATGGCCGCTCAGAATATCACGACACAGGAAGTGACTTACCCGGGCGAAAGCGTCGAGATCAAAGCGTTTGCGGCAAAGCCCGCCTCGAAAGGACCCCATCCGGCCGTGATCGTGGTCCAGGAATGGTGGGGATTAAACCAGCACATCAAGGATGTCGCGCAGCGTTTCGCCAAGGAAGGATACTTCGCGGTTGCGCCCGATCTTTACTCGCGCCAGGGGCACAAGGTCACCGCCGATCCCAATGTCGCGGCGCAACTGATGCAAGGATTGCCGCTCGACGACGGCGTCGACGATCTGCTCAGCACGATGAGCTGGCTCGGGCGCCAGGACGACGACGTGCGCGACGATCGTATTGGCGTGATCGGGTTCTGCATGGGCGGCAGTTACGCTCTGAAGCTTCCCTGCACCACCAAGGAGATCGCGGCGGCAGCGCCTTTCTATGGCGAAATCCCGCCAGACGAAACCTTGCAGCAGCTCGATT
>DATJOQ010000135.1:0-6121 GCA_035506935.1 Binataceae bacterium (SeqCode)
GCGGATCAGACCTTTCGCTACGCCGAGGCGTCCGGCGACCTGAATCCGATTCACGTCGACGAGAACGTGGCGCGGATGGCGGGACTGCCGGGTATCATCGTGCACGGCCTGTGTACGATGGCGTTCACGTCCAAAGTTATCATCGACAACCTCTGCGGCGGCGACCCGGCGCGCCTCAAGCGACTGCGCGTGCGCTTCGCGCGACCGGTTTTTCCAGGGCAAACCATCACGACCAAAGTCTGGCAGGACGGCGCTACCGATGGACGACGCGTGTACGCTTACGAGACTTACAATCCCGAAGGTCGCGCGGTGATTCGCGACGGAGTGGCCGAAGTCGCCAATTAAGCAGGCTACGATCTCAAGTCACTATTGACTGGCTATGCAGTGGCTAATCGACTGACTATCGGTCTTTCGCTTTCACTCACTGGTCAATACGCCGCGATGGGGCGGCAGGCCGAGAGCGCGATACGGCTGTTCGTCTCCGATCAGAACGCGGCAGGAGGATTCGAAATTGGCGCCCGGCGATTCGAGCTCGGACTCGAATGTGTCGACGACGCGAGCGACCCTGCGCGATGCGCCGAGATCTATCGCTCGCTGTGTTTCGAAAACCGCGCCGACCTGATCTTCGGACCATACTCGAGCTCGCTGACCCGCGTTGCCGCACCGATCGCAGAGCAAGCCGGCCTGGTGATGGTAAATCACGGCGGCGCTGACGACGATCTGTACCGGCACAAATACCGGCTGCTGGTCGGAATCCTGAGTCCGGCGAGCGACTATCTACTGGGATTCGCGCGCCTGCTCAGCACGCTGAAATTATGGCGCAAGCGGCTCGCGCTGATCGCGTTTCCTTCGCAATTCGCGCGCGCAGTAATCGACGGGTTGGAGCAGGCGTGCCGGGAGCGCTCGAGTTATCGGCGCGGCGTGCGCATTTCCGTTCGAGAAAATTTGCGCCGCGAGCCCGACGACGCTCGCGCGACCCTGATCGCGCGCCTAGCACGCGCTCGGATCAACGCGCTGGCAAGCGCCGGCAGCTTTGACGATGACGTAGCTTTGATGCGCGCGGTTATCGCGGCGAATCTCAACCTGCCGGTACTGGCCTGCGTCGCTGCGGGGGTTGAAAATTTCCGCAAAGTTCTCGGCGAGCACGCCGACGGTATTATCGGTCCCAGCCAGTGGGAACGCGATCTCAGGATCACGCCCGAGCTCGGAATATCAGCACGAGAATTCCTGCGCCGGATGCAATCCGCCGCGCCTGGCGTAAGCTGCGATTATCCGGCCGCGCAAATCTACGCCGCCGGATTGCTGACCGCTGCCGCGCTCGGCGCCGGTGGCGCGCTCGATCAAGAGCGGCTACGGGCGGCGTTCGGCGATCTGCGCACCACAACCTTCTACGGCGACTTTGCCCTGGATCGGGTCACCGGACGCCAGATCGGCCACAAGGTTCTGTTGGTCCAATGGCATCAGGGTGAAAAGATCATAATCCATCCCGACTCGCACGCCGAACTCGGCGCACTCGAATTGCCGTCGGGATGGCGGCTGATTCTCGCGTCGTTGCGCGGCTTGCGCATGACGAAGAGCCAGCGAGATCAGGACGACGAGGAGGCTTGAGATCCCTGACGAAACGACGTCGGCACCTGCGTTGCGCTCCCTGCTTGGAAAAAGATAAGGTTTTTCTGGATTATTCGCGTGCGAAGCGTAGCAGCCAGTGTTTAGCGGTATCGTCGAAGATCTCGGCACGGTCCAAAGCCTCAAGCCTTCCGAAAAAGGCGCGTTGATAACCCTGCGCACGGCGCTACCGGTGAGCCGAATCAAGCTGGGCGATTCAATTGCGGTTAACGGCGCCTGTCTGACGGTAATAGAAAAAGAACGCGGCACGATCGCGATGGAGGTCTCGGCCGAAACGCTGCGGCGCACGGTGCTGGGCAAGCTGAATCCTGGCGATCGGGTAAACCTCGAACGTAGTTTGACTTTGGGAACGCTGCTCAATGGCCATTTGGTTTCGGGTCATGTCGGCGGCGTGGGCAAGATTGTCTCGATCAAGCCTGAGGGCGATTCACGGCTCTACGTGTTCGAAGCGCCGGCCAGCGAGGCGCGCTATCTGGTGGAAAAGGGATCGGTTGCGGTCGACGGTATCAGTCTGACGGTTTTCGCGATTCGCGGACGGCGGTTCACATGTGCGCTAATCCCGCATACGCTTAAGATGACGACCCTGGGCGTCAAGGGCGTGGCAGCGGCGGTTAATATCGAAAGCGACATGCTGGGTAAGTATGTCGAGAAATTCCTGGCTGAACGGCTGAGCCAAAGCGCCGCGAGCTTGCCATGAAAACACGCAATGGTGCTGCTTCTCTGGCTAGTCGGCGCGCGGGCCGATCAGCCATGGGCTTGATGCAGATCCCGCGCCGAATCGAATACGCCCTGCGCGCCATGATCCATCTGGCCGACCGCCCCGACGGTATCGCGAGCGGAATCGAGATCGCGCAGCGCGAGCAAATCCCCAAGTATTTTTTGGAGAAGGTGATCCGCGACCTGATGCGGCGCGGCCTGGTGCGCTCGCGGCGCGGACCCGGTGGCGGCTATCAACTAGGGCGCCCGGCGGCCAGCATTTCTTTCAAGGACATTATCGAGGCGGTCGAAGGGCCGATCGTGCTCAACGTCTGCCTCGAGGCGAGCAGCGTCTGCAGTCTGCAACCGACCTGCAGAATGTTCCAGG
Organism: Binataceae bacterium (SeqCode); assembly: GCA_035506935.1. GTDB lineage: Bacteria > Desulfobacterota > Binatia > Binatales > Binataceae > DATJOQ01. Next base: position 2,711 of record DATJOQ010000135.1, read on the forward strand.
TGTGGGAGCACGGCCAGCAAGCCTTGCTGAGCGTGTTTTCGGAAACCAATCTGCAGGAGATCGTGGCGTCGGTACCGTCGGGCACGCCGCTCCATCGATTGGCCGACAGCGACTCTGCTGCCGCGCAGCCCAAGGCCTGAGATCTTGTCCGCAACAATGTTCGCGAGTTCAACCATCGACGCCGGCGTGTTCGATCGAGCGGCGGCCGGACTCGGCACGATCCCGACTTGACCCCCGTGGGCGCGGGCGAGGAAGCCCGGCTGCTGAATGCGGATCCGCCTAGCGGTCCCGGTGCGGCGCCGTTCAGCGAAAAAAGTTTCTACCTCGAGGAGTTTTACGGCAAAAGCCTGCTGCTGGCGGTGATTCCGCCCACAGGAGATCGAATCTCCGACTTCACCTCGCTAATCCGCGCGCTGCGAGAGCTAAAGCGCAATCAGACCCGATGTATTGTGATCGTATCGGAGAATGCGCTGCCGCGTTTGATGCGACGTATGGGCCGGATGGCGCCGTCGACCACGCCACCGATGTTCGATCCGGCGCGCGGGGTGCGCTCGCGGCCTTACCCGCCGGATTCCGCCGTCGCGCAGATTTGGCAACGCCTGAGCGCGCGCTCGGCCGTCGTGGCCTCGGTGCGCACTACCAACGCGCAGGACTTCACGGTCTTCGCGCAGGAGCTTGCCAGCCGTCTCAGGGTTTTCAAATTGGCCCTGCTCGATCGCCAGGGAGGTTTGACCGCCAAAAACGGCAACCGGCTTTCGTTTGTCGAGCTCGGACGAGTCCATCGCAGCGCTCGTCGCGAGCGGTCGATAGCGCGGCGCGCGATGTTGCGGGCGATCAAGCGCGCGCTCGCCGACGGGGTCGGTTCGGTGAACCTGGTTGAGCCGCGCTACGTTTACGAAGAACTATTCAGCTACATTGGACGCGGAACGCTGTTCACGCAGGCTCAGTACGGTTCGGCGCGCCCGATATCGATCGATGATTTCGAGGAAGTTGAGGCGCTGATCGTCCGTGGCCAGAACGAGGGCGTATTGCTGCCCCGAACGCACGAAGACATTTCCGCGATTTTACCGTCGTGCTTCGGCTACCGGATCGGTGACGAGCATCTCGCCGGAATCTGTTCGCTGCTGACCGAGCCTTATCGCCGCGAGCGTGCCGGCGAACTGACCGCCTTGTATACGCTGACTCGATTCCAGGGCGAAGGCGTGGCCGCGGAACTGACCAAGGAGCTGCTGAAGGAAGCCGTGGCGCGAAAGCTGCGTTATGTCTTCGCATGCACCAGTGAGGATCGCGCCGCTCGATTCTTCCGAAAGCTTCATTTCCACCGCGTCGACCCACGCCAGGTACCCGCCGCGAAATGGCACGGCTACGATCGCGCGCGCATCGCGCGTCTCACCATTTTCCGTACAGACATCGTCTAAGATGACGAATCGTTTGGCGCGAATTCCAATCCGGGCGCGCGGCTGTGTGGCCGTGGCCGGCCTGACGCTGATAGCCCTGGTACTGACGTTCTATCGACTGGGCGCGGCCGGCGTATGCGGTGCGAACGAAGCGATCGAAGGTTTGTTCGTGCAGCAGATGGTCGAGAACGGCGAGCTCTTGTTTCCGCTCGCCAATGGCGCCGACCCGATGTACAAACCGCCGCTGTTTCATTGGACCGCCACCGCCGTCTCGGATGCGCTCGGAATGCATCTCGTTACTCCCGCGATTTTGCGCGCGCCGTCGGCTTTGTACGCGAGCGCGGGAGTAGCACTCACGGTTGGCTTCGCGCTCACCATGCTCGACCTGCCAGGCGCGGTGCTTGCGGGAGTGGTGCTGCTCAGCTCTTACCAATACGTCAGCGAAGGACGGATCGGACGCGTCGACATGACGCTCACCTTCTTTGAGTCACTCGCGCTGTTCAGCTTTCTATGGTGGCTGCCGAAAAAAGCATCCGAAGATCCAGTTGCGCCGGCGCGAACGAACGCTCAGCGAACCGAGCTGCGTTATCTGTTCGCCGCAGCGCTCGCTCTTGCGGTACTTGCCAAAGGTCCGGTCGGCGCGATGCTGCCGCTGCTTGCGATCGCCGTGTTTTGCGTGGGGCAAAAGCGCTGGAAGAACGCGCAGCAGCTTTTCTCGCCCGGATCGGCGCTGCTCGCGATCGGCCTTGCTTCGAGTTGGTATCTGGCCTGCGTGTTCGGGCGGCGCTACGGCTTTCTCAACCGCCAGATTGGGAGCGAGAACTTCGGCCGCTTTTTTGGCTCGCTCGGCGAGATGGCGCCGACCTACTATTTGAAACCGATCTTGCTCAACTCGGTCCCCGCGAGCTTGCTGGCGCCGTTCGCAGTGATCGCGGCGCTGAGCAACAGGCAACAGACTGCGGAACTTACACGCGCGGGCTCTTCCCGCCGGGCCGTCTCATCTGTGAAGCTGTTCGCGATTTTCTGGCTCGTGACCGTCGCCTTCTTCTCGATCGCTGCTTACAAGCGACGCGCCTACCTTTTGCCGCTGTGGCCGCCGACCGCTGTGCTGATCGCGTGGTGGATCGGCCGTCTCGCCGAGCGTCGATGGGGCCGGGTGATTCGCAACGGAGCTTTCATAGTCTTCGGCGCGTTGATCATTTTCAATCTGTTCTACATTCCGTCGAAGCAGATGCGCGAATGCGTTAACGACCCGGTGCTCGAGGCCGCCGTGCTGATCAAACGCGCGGTGGCGCCCGACGAGCCGCTGTTCATTTACGGAGTCGACCAGGGGCCGCCGTCGTTGCTCTTCTATCTTGATCGGCAGGTGCCGTTGCTCCACGGTAACCTGGATGACGCGCCGCCAGGCTACGTGATCATCCCCGCCGACGTTTGGCTGCGCCATCGCAAAGAAGCGCCCGAGCTCGAGCCGGTGCTAACCGCGGGATCCGGGCCTCATGGGCTGATTCTGTTGCGTCGCGGCAAGCTCTACGGCTGATTCGAGGCGGCGATTAGCGGCGCGGCGAATATGGATCATAGGTGCACGGAATGAACTCCCCCCTGTCCGGTCAGCGTCGAAGCCAGCGCGGTCAGATCCTGGTCGTCGTAGTACTCGAGTTCGATTCGACCGGGAATATTGCCGCGACGCGCGACTATACGCACTTTGCGCTTGAGCACGCGCTGCATTGTTTCGATCAGGGCCTGCAGATTGGCGTCTCGCACGGCCGAAGCGATCACGCGAGCGCTCGCCTTTGACGGCTTGCGCATCGCACCAGCCATCTGCTCGGCGCCGCGAGCTGAAATACTCCCGGCGACGATTTTTCGCGCCGCTGCGATTTGCGCCTGAGCGTCGCCCATCCCGAGCAACGGACGCGCCTGTCCCGGCGTCAACTGACCGGCCTCGATCATTTCGATTATCGGCGCAGGCAGATCGAGCAAGCGAACGGTATTGCTCACGTATGGGCGGCTCTTGCCG
>DATJOQ010000136.1:0-9853 GCA_035506935.1 Binataceae bacterium (SeqCode)
CGGGTAAGCGCGAGCCAGTAGGATTCAATCGTTGGGCCAGCGAAGCCTGCGCTGGCCAGGGTATCGAATGGAGGAATCGAGTTTTGCGTCGGGTCGCAGGTCTCGAGGTCGAACGCGAGCCCGGCCTGAGGATCGACCAGCGGCACGGTGCCGCCGATCGGAAGGTCGTCGAAGTCCTTGCGCAACCCGGTTCTGATCGCCGCCTGGTAAAGCATGTAGCTGGCTGCATCAACTTCGCCGAAATTGTTGTGCGCCAAGCCTTTCGTGTAGTTGGCGATGCCGCTCGGGTACCTGGTTTCGTCGCCATTATTCAGCACGGGCTTGACGCCGATTTTGAGATCGGATCGTGCAGCCCGAAGTTTTTTGTCGAATGCCTCCCCGGGGCGAAGTTTGAAGTTCAGCGGCCTCGAAGTATTCGATAGAACGTCGGGGAGCGAGGCCTTGGCTGTCGCGGCCAATGGCACCGAGGCAACGGCTGCCCCCAATCCCTTTAGAAATGCGCGCCGAGTTCGCGGCCGTGAGGGCTCTTTGCTTCGCTGGTCTGCTGAAACCGAATTCAGTTCACTGCTACTTCGAGGACGGTCCATGTTTTTTTTGCTACTCCGTGCTTGGCCGCCATACTGCTTTGGTCAGCGGTCAACCGGGCCCGCTTTTATCAATTCGCAGGTTCAAACGCCACGAAAAGAAGACCGGTCTGCACGAAAAGAATCTGCCATCCACGTCAAAGTTTTCGTGGTGGCAGACTTGCGATTCGCGATTGGATTGTGAGGGTAGAGTGCCCGAGGCGCGTGCGTGAGGATTCGCGGCCCCAACCTATCGGCTGCATACTCGCGCTTTTATAATCGATTGGCGATGGAGATCCGCGAACGAGCTACGAAGGCACCGTAGCCAGCAATTCGTTCAACCCTTCCGACATCGTAGGATGAGTGAAAATCGCGTCGCGCAGCGCTGTATACGGCATGCGACCGATCATCGCGGTCTGCACCGCGGCCATCTGTTCGCTGGCTTCAAATCCGAATGCGGTGAAGCCGAGAATGTCGTCGCTGTCACGCGCGATCAGGATTTTCATGAACCCGCGGCGCTCGGAGACGGTGCGAGTCCGCAGCACGTCGCCCATAGGCATCTTCGCCAGCCGATAACCGATTCCCTCGCTGCGAGCCTCTGATTCGTTCAGTCCGACCCGCGCCAGTTCGGGATCGGTGAACATGCAAAATGGAATCAGGCGATGCTTGGTGGTGCGGTTTCCGCCTTTGAGATTCTCGAAGACCACGCGGAAATCATCATACGCGACGTGTGTGAACATGGGGCTCCCCGCGCAATCGCCCATCGCCCAGATGTTTTCACTGGTTGTTCGTAGCCGCTCATCGACCTTGATATAGCCATGTTCGTTCAGTTTGACGCCGGTAAATTCGAGACCGATTCCCTCGGCATTCGCCTTTCGGCCTGTTGCGACCAGGATGTCGGAACCTTCGATGATGCGCGTGCCATGCCCGTCGGTCGCATGGATACGAACGCGATCGCCGGAGCGTCCCTCGACTTCACGGACTTCAGCTCCGAGCAGAACTTCGGCCCCCTCGTCCACGAACAAATCCTTCAGCTCGGCACCGACGTCCGGATCTTCGCGGCTCGCGAGTTGTTGGCCGGCTTCAATAACGGTCACCTTCGATCCCAAGCGCCGCATTGCCTGCGACAGTTCCAAGCCGACATAGCCTCCGCCCATAACGATCAGATGTTCCGGTAAGCGCTCGAGGTCGAGCAGCTCCACGTGCGTCATCGGGTTTGCCGCCGCGAGTCCGGGCACTTCCGGAATCGCCGCGCGCGAGCCCAGGTCGAGGAACACGCGGTCGCCCGATATGGTTCTTCTGCCGCCGTCGCGCATCTCGACCTCGACCGTGCGCGGCGCGATGAATCGCGCCTCGCCCATGATCAGCTCTGCACCGCTCGCGGTCGTGAGTTCCATGTGCATTTGATGAAGCCCTTCGACCATCTGGCGCTTGCGTCGCTGAACGGTTCTCATATCGACGCTCATCGATTCGGTTTTGAGGCCGAATTCAGCACCACGCCTGGCAAGCGAGATTACCTTTGCGGAATAGATAATGTTTTTGCTGGGGAGACAGGCGACGTTGGGGCACGCGCCGCCAAGGGCGCGACGCTCGATCATCGCGGTGCGGCGCCCGCCGCCAGTCATGTTCCACGCTATAAACTTGCCGGATCCTCCGCTACCGATAACCAGATTCTCATAATTTTCGACGTTGGCCACGACGCGTCTCCTCTTAAAGGTTGCAGGCGTACGAATTATGGAGGCTCGGTTGTTTCCCTCTCCTGAAGTGTCGATAGCGGGGTTCGGGCGAGGGCAGGTTCACTCTATGTGCCTGTAGATTCGATCTGCATTTCCAAATCGGGCTTCGATTGCTGTGGGTACTTAATCTTCGCCCTTCGCTAAGCTCACATCAACAATTCGATGGGCGTGCGATCGGTTGCGCATGCGGCGGCAGGGTCATTGCCCTTGAATCAGGGTCCCGAAGCGACAAAAGAACGGGCAAGGCGTGTGGATGTCGTGAAACACCTTCGCGCAATAGACATGATCCGACCCCGTACGCCGGACATAGATCGCCGCCGCCGTCATCATCCCCAGAAACGGTGCGGAAAAATAAATCCAGATGCCATACCATATCCAGGCAAACACAGCGGAGGAAAAAGTTCTCGCTGGATTAACGCTGTATCCGGCGATCGAGGGACTCAGCGTGTAATAAAAGATGGTGAGTAGCGCCACCAGCATCGGAGTGAAGCGGACCAACCGACGATGATTCGACGAGTAAAGCACCATCCCCATTAACAGTCCCGCTAAAACAAATTCCCCCACAAACGCGAACATTTTTCCGCGACTTCCTGGAATCGTGACGAGGTAATGCACCGGCGCCGATGACAAGTGCATGCCGAGAAGCTCATGCGCGACCATCACGCCCAAAACACCGCCAATGAATTGTGCCGTGACGTAGCAGCCCGCATCCCATCGATGCACTCGCCGCAGCCAAAAAAAAGTCAATGTTACGGCCGGGTTGAAGTGGGCGCCGGTGCGACGACCGAACGGTGACTTGATGATCAGAAACGTGGTCATCGCGACGCCTAATCCCATCAGCGAAGGCTTTGCAGCGGGCGGGATCTGAAGATAGTTCAAGGGACTGTCACTGCTGTATACCAGCGTGCCGAAGAAACACGTGCCGAGCATCAGAGCGGCGATTTCCGCCGCTTCCATAAAATATTCTTTCCAGTGCCTGTTGAGGGCTTCCGTCAGCGAGGCGGACGGCGAGAGCGGGTTCATCGGAAAATTGACTACGTCCGACATCTTGAAGTCCTGAAATTAGATCGTGAAGCCGTGACCTGATCCTGTTAGCATTGCGGCGTCGCCGTCGCAGCATCATCAGAAAACAACGAGGCGGGATGTAATACAATCCGGATATCCGGATGACTGTCCGACAGCAAATGGTTCTGCACCGGGTTGACGAGGTAAGGTCATGTACGTGCGGTCCTCCTTCCACGCGTTAGTCTTTTTGACGGTGATGCTGGTGGGTCCGCTTCCGGTCGCAGCGACCAGTCAGGCGCCGAAGAGCAGGGGTCTGAAGCTCGAAGGAGTCGTGCTCGATTCTCTGAGCCGTCCGGTAGCCGGCGCAACGGTTGTTCTGCGATCCGCCGGAAAATCCCTTGCACGCACGAGCACCGATTCCAAGGGGGCGTTCCGCTTCGGTGCTCCTTCCTTCGGAAACTATGTTGTAACAATTTCCAAACCAGGCTTTAAACGCGCTCAGCAAAGCTTGCGAATCGACCAAGGCCAGCCGACACCGATTTCCATAACCCTTGAGAGTGCCAAGCCGCTGGATTTACCAGTCCTCGCAGAACGGCTCAACCATGCGCGTAATGACCTATCGCCGGAGACCGGCAGCACCGCCTACAGTTTTAATACCGAAGCGATCCATCGTCTGCCTCAGGGATCGAACACCGCTCTTAGCCAGGTGCTGGTGCAGGCGCCAGGCGTAAGCCAGGACGCATACGGTCAGGGCCAGGAGCAGATTCACATTCACGGCGAGAATGGTGGCGGCATTCAGTATCGACTTAATAACGTGTTTTTGCCGGAAGCGGTGTCCAGCTTCGGTGAGCTTCTCAGTCCGCGATTCGTTGACAAGATCACGCTTCTGACCGGCGTACTACCTTCTAATTTTGGCTTCCGCAACGAAGGCGTGATCGACATACACACCAAGGACGGATGCCTTAACGGCGGTGGCAGTGCGGAAATGTACGGCGGGCAGCGCGGGACGCTGCAACCCAGTTTTGAGTACGGCGGATGTCAAGGGAATTTCAGCTACTTCGTCAGCGGATATTATCTGCAAAGTAATCTGGGGCTGCAATCGCCGACTTCCAGTCCCGATCCAAACCACGATTTTACGCAGCAGGGTCAGGGCTTTTCATATATCTCCTACTATCTAAACCCGTACACCAGAATCTCGCTCCTCGCCGGAACGTCGATCAACTCTTTTCAAATCCCGCCGGAACCGGGTCTGGCTCCGGTTTATCAACTCGAGGGCGTGACTAACTATCCATCAGCGTGGGTGAAGGATACTCAGCTCGAACAGAACTACTATCAAATCCTCAGCTTGCAAGGGATGTTGGACCCGAAGATAGATTATCAGTTGGCGGCGTTCACCAGATATTACGCGTTGAGCTATTACCCTGATCATGTCGGAGACCTCATATATGACGGAGTGGCCGCCCAGATTTTTCATAGTGGATTAATCAACGGAACACAGGGAGATGTAGCCTACCGATTCAATTCCACTCACACGTTTCGCGGCGGCTTTTACCTGAGCGGCGAGAATATCGAGATCGATGATCACGCCGCGACTTTCCCTGCCAATGACGGTACGCAGACCAGTAACATACCGGTAAACATCGTCGATAATCACAACCAGGTCGCATGGCTGGTGGGCTTCTATGGACAGGATGAATGGCGTCCGTTGCCGCGCCTGGTTCTGAATATCGGGCTGCGCTGGGACTGGATGAGCGCTTTTGTCGTGCAGAATCAGTGGAGCCCGCGATTCGGATTCACCTATCAACTATTTCCGTCCACCGTGCTCCACGGCGGCTATGCGCGCTACTTCAAAGTGCCGCCATTCGAGTCGGTTCTGTTGGAGACTGTAAATACATTTAAAAATACTACTAATGCTCCCGACGTGACGTCGGGCAACGACAAGATTCCTGCGGAGACCGATGACTATTTCGACTTAGGCGTGCGGCAGAATATCACCGAGGGGCTGAATGTCGGTTTGGACGGATTTTTCAACTATGCGCACGATCAGCTGGATCTCGCCCAACTCGCGGGAACTCAGGTGTTCGCGCCGTTGTCGTATAGCCATAGCAGGGCATGGGGCTCCGATTTCAGCCTTACGTATCAGCACGCAAAAGCCGCGGCATATTTTAATTTTTCCTATGCTGTGTTGCAGGCCAAGAAAATAGTAGCGGGGCAGTTCCTCGCCGACGACGCCGCAGAAGCTGCTTATATCAGCGATCATTGGGTGACGCTCGACGATAACCAGATGTTCACCGCGTCGGCTGGGGTATCGGAAGAGATCCTCGGCTTTTTGCTGACCACGGACAGTATCTGGGGCAGCGGTTATCGCCGCGGCTTCGCAAACTCGGGAGAGCTGCCGCCATCGTTGCAAGTCAACGCGGCTGTGGTCCGCTCGATCGCGCTACCTAGACTGGGAGAGGCGCAGGTCCGAGTTGCCGTCGTCAACCTGTTTGACCATAGCTATCAAATTCGCAACGGCACCGGCATCGGCGTGTTTTCACCGCAATACGCGCCGCGGCGCGCACTCTATGCGGGATTACGAATTCCTTTGGCGTTTTCGCCCTAGATTTTTGTCGCGGCGCGATTCGCCCTTGGCCTCGCGAAACCGCAGCGAGGCTGTAGCACCAGATAGATTTGCGCGCGCCACCGCGTCGAGGACTAAATTGTGTCTTGGCGAGAGTTCGCAGACGGGGTCGGTATTGGCAGCGTCGCCGGTCAGCAGGAAGGCTTGGCAGCGGCATCCGCCGAAATCCTGGAAGCGCTCCGGGCAGGATGCGCAAGGCTCCGTCATCCAGTCGAATCCGCGGAAGCGGCTAAACGCCGGTGATTCACGCCAGATCCAGGCAATGCTCCTTTCGCTGATTTTGGGAAAATCCATCCCCGTGATCGCGCGTGCCTGATTACACGGACTCGCGGTGCCGTCGGGCGCAATCGAAAGGTACATCACGCCCCATCCGCCAGTGCACGCCTTTGGCCGCCTCTCATGATAATCGGAGGCCACGAAGTATACCTTCATACGGTCTCCGATCCGTTCTCGAAACTTTCGCACCGCCTCTTCCGCGCGGTCGACCTGCTCGCGCGACGGCAGCAGCGCGTCGCGATTGAGTAAAGCCCATCCGTAGAACTGAGTATTGGCCAGCTCCAGGTAATCGACTTCGAGACGTTCGGCCAACGTGAGAATTTCAGGAACGTGATCGATATTACGCCTATGGATCACCACATTGAGCACTATTGGATATCCGATTGTTCGTAGCAGATGAGCGACGCGCAGTTTGAGATCGAAGGTGTTCGCCCTGGCCAGAAAATCGTTCAACTCGCGAGTCGAATCCTGCAGGCTAAGTTGAACGTGATCGAGCCCGGCGTCACGTAGCGCATGAGCGCGTTTTTCGTCCAGGCCGATGCCTGAAGTTATCAGATTGGTGTAGTAGCCGAGCCTGCTCGCGCGACGCACGAGCGTTTCAAGATCGTCGCGTAGCAACGGCTCGCCACCAGAAAATCCGAGCTGAGCGGCGCCTAAGTCGCGCGCTTCCTCGAACGCGCGAAGCCAGACGCCGGTCGTGAGCTCGTTGGTATGATGTGACAATGCGACCGGATTGGAACAATAGACGCAGTGCAGCGGGCATCCATAAGTCAGCTCGGCGAGGACCCACAGAAGCTGATTACCGGGCGTTGCGCGTGATCCAGAGTCTTTCAAGCGCGATCTCCAAAAATTCGATCACGTCGGCGCAGGTATCAGCGTCGTAAGCCTGGTCCAGGTCGCGAATGACTTGGTTGATGTCGCGAATCCCGTCGAGGCGCTTCAGGACTTCCAGAGCGGTGTCGCCCAACTGCACCATACCTTCTGGATAGAGCAACACCCAGCGATCCTGCGACGATTCGAACTGCAGGCGCACGCCTCGGCGCAACACAACGACGTCATCGCGGCTGAGTTTTGATGCCGTTTGAGTCACTGCAATAAGCCTTCTGCACGGCGTCCAGAAGCGTCCACAGGATATCAAGCTTGAAACGCAGGATTTCGATCGCCCGCTGCTGCATCGCGCGGGTCGTGAAATAGCCTAGTGTGATTTCGAGTCCGTGTCGGACGTCGCTCTGCGCCTGCGAGAGACGCGATCTGAAATAGTTGAGTCCCTCTGGCTTTATCCAAGGGTAGTAAGTCGGCCAGCTCGCCAGGCGATCGCGATGCGCCTCCGGCGCGAACATCTCGGTTAGCGAAGAACACGCCGATTCCTGCCATGGACGCGTCCGGGCGAAGTTGACGTAGGCGTCGACCGCAAATCTCACCGCGGGCAGCACGTGCCGCAGCGAACAGATCTCTTCGCGTTCGATTCCGCAAGCTTGGCCAAGCTGTATCCAGGCTTCGATGCCGCCTTGGTCTCCAGTGGTTCCATCCTGTTCGATGATTCTGCGTATCCATTTGCGGCGAACTTCACGATCCGGACAATTGGATAGAATCGCGCCGTCCTTAAGCGGGATACAGTATTGGTAATAGAAGCGGTTGAGCACCCATCCGCGAATCTGATCCGGCGAGAGTTTTCCCTCGTTCATCATCAGATGAAACGGATGGTGCGTATGATAGCGAGGCTCCTCAGCCTGCAGCCGGCGCAGAAATTCTTCGCGGCTCCATGGCGCCTGCTCAGATGTCACAAGTCGATCTCCATCCCGTCGTAAGCGATCTCTATCCCGGCTGCTTCAACCATGCGCCGCTCAGGCGAGTCTTCGTCGAGAATCGGATTGGTGTTGTTGATGTGGACCAGGATCCGGCGCGGATGCGGAAATCGTTCGAGCTCCGCGAGCAATCCTTTGTCTCCTGAGAGCGCGAGATGGCCCATGTCGGAGGCCCGTTTATGGCCGATTGTCTGTTGAATCAGCTCGTCGTCAATCCAAAAGGTACCATCGATCATGACGCAATCCGCGCGCGCCACTTCCGCCCGGATAGAATCGTCGAAAGCAGCCAGGCCGGGCGCGTAAAACAGCACACGTCCAGTTTGCGTATCCTCGATAGCAAGAGCAATGTTATCGCCGAGCCTGGGTTTATTGCGCGCGGGCGAATACGGCGGCGCCTTGCCTGCGATCGGAATCGCGCGAAACTGCAGGCCCGGCAGATTCGCGACCGAGAGAATGCGCTCGGGCTGGATCTCTAGCCAATTCACACCGCAGTATTTTTCGAGCATTGGGATTACCGGGAAGTGCTCGAGCAAATCTTCGCGCACAGCCGCGGTGGTATAAAGATTCAGCGGACTTCCCTCGCGTAACAGCAGCAGTCCCGCTGCATGATCGATCTGACCATCGACGAGGATAATTGCCGCTATCGAGCTGTCACGAATCGAGCGCGCGGGATTCGCCTGCGGCCAGCCTCGAATCTGATGCAGCAGGTCGGGCGATGCGTTGACGAGGGCCCACGCCTTCGAATCGCTGGTTACTGAGATTGATGATTGGGTGCGGGCGACGCCGCGTAAGGAGCCGCGGCGAAGCCCGCTGCAATTTCGACAGTTACAGTTCCACTGCGGGAAACCGCCACCCGCCGCGGAGCCTAACACGCGGATCTTCACACAAGAAGCCGCGAGCCTAATGCTTTGGTGCGCTTGCCGGAACTAGGAATTCTGCACGTAGCCGGAGGCCTCGAATCCGATCCGAATTTCCTTAAAAGATGGCTTCACCCAGCGCATGATCAATCCTCCCACTCGGTTACTTCGCCGAATCAGCACAAGCCAAGGTTACCACGATTTCAGCAATTGTAAACCCTACAGTTTGTAGGGCACCGGCGGGACAGCCATCCAGCGATGACGAGGAGCCTTGCGCGCGGGGTTGGAGGCGGTTCGGCTTGTTGCGAACGCGCCATGATCGAGGTTGAATACATCTCAGTGGCCTCCTGAATTCAGGCTTTACAAAAGGTACTATCGGCCTTGATGACCCCATACGACAGCGAACATCTCCGTGGCCTGGTGCGCGACGATCGCGTGCACAGGAGCATCTACACCGACCCGCAAATCTTCGAGCTGGAGATGGAGAAGATCTTCAGTCGGGTCTGGATCTACGTCGGACACGAGAGCCAGATACCCAAGCCGGGGGATTTCTATTGCACGTCGATCGCGCGACAACCGGTGGTGATGACCCGTCATCTCGACGGCAGCGTCCACGTGCTGTTCAATCGCTGCGGCCATCGCGGCGCCAAAGTGCTGAACGAACAGAGCGGCAACGCGCGTACCTTGACCTGCATGTATCATGGCTGGTCGTTCAGGCCGAACGGGGAATTGGCGGGAGTGCCGATGCGCCGTGATTTCCAGGAAGCCACACTGAGTGATCCGCAGTCAGGAATGGTTGGGCTGCCGCGCAGCGAGAGCTATCGCGGCTTCGTGTTCGCAAGCCTCAACCCCCAGGCGCCGCCGCTGCTGAAATATCTTGACGAGGCGCGGCGCGGTATCGATGAGTTGGTAGATCGTTCGCCGCAGGGTGAAATCGAGCTGTGGGCCGGATGCCATCGCTACGAATACAGCGGCAACTGGAAGCTCC
>DATJOQ010000137.1:0-6870 GCA_035506935.1 Binataceae bacterium (SeqCode)
CAGGATATGGCGGGCGTGAGCCTGTTCAGGATGGCTGTAGGTAGTATGAGCGTACTGCTTGTAATACGCCGCGATATCCTTGTCCGAGGGGGTAACCTTGTCGCCCAGCACCATCGGGTCGTAGTCGATAAATGCTATCTCTATCCGCTCTGGTTCGCGGAATGCCTCGCTGTTCTTTCTGAAGTAGTCTTCGACTTCCTTGTCGGTGGGCTTAATCGCGGGCGCGAATTTTTGCGCGTCGAACTCCAGGTAGTCGAACGAGAGCTTCTGGTTGCGGCGATCGTACTCGCGACGGGCTTCGTCGTCGCTGACCAGGATCGGCTCCTCGACCATCGCGCGCATCATGTCGCTAATCAGGTCGGCGCGAGTAAGCTCTTCGAATTGTTGAGGCTCGAGGTCGTTGGCGCGCAGTACTTCCTCGTAGGTTTGAAAATCGAAATGGCCGTCGACCTGGAAGGCGCGAGTGCCTTGTATGGTCTGACGCAGAGCTTCGTCGCTGACCACCAGCCCGATACGCTGGGCTTCGGAGGCCAGCAGATGGTCTTCGATAATCCGTTCGAGTGCCTGCTGTCGTAGATTGCTGAGCTTAAGGATGGTTGCGGCCGCGGGGCCGTACATTTGCTCCATCTGGCGGCGCATGCGGTCGCTTTCCTGGGTGACCTGATCGATCGTGATAGCCTGGCCGTTGACGGTGGCGAGCGGATGGATTTGGCTAAAGCGGCCGGTGCCGATTCCCCAAAACACGAACACCAGCAGAATCAGGCCCAGGATGATCCTGATGCCCCATGAGTAGGCGTACTTGCGCATTACGTTCAACATCGTGGCGACATCATACGACAAGCGATTCGGGTAGGGAAATTCGCCTCAGACGGCACAAATTCGAACTTCTATGAGGCCTTCGGCTTGTTCGAATGATCGCTCTTTGTTACCTTGCCAAGTGGCGCCACAGCGGGCAATTTGGCGAGTCCTCATCGAGACTACAGTCGGACGCAATTGGGCGATTAGGAGAGCTTGCCAGCGGCCCTGATGGGTGGTCGGGTGGGCTCAACCTGAGCAAGCGAGGGGCGTACATCAGTGGTTCTCAATTCCATATTCGGCTGGTTTTCAAACGACCTGGCGATCGATCTCGGCACGGCCAACACCCTGATCTATGTCAAGGGCGAAGGCATCATCTGCAATGAGCCGTCGGTGGTGGCGGTGCAGAAGGATTCACGCGGCTCGCGCCGGGTGCTGGCGATAGGGGCGGAAGCCAAGAAGATGCTGGGCCGCACGCCGGGCTCGATAATCGCGATTCGTCCGCTCAAAGACGGCGTGATCGCCGATTTTGAGATCACGGAAAACATGCTCCGCTACTTCATCCAGAAGATACACAACCGCAAGACGCTGGTTAGGCCGCGGATCGTGATCTGCGTGCCGTTCGGAATCACCGCGGTGGAGAAGCGCGCGGTGCGCGAGTCGGCGGAATCGGCCGGCGCGCGCGAAGTCTATTTAATCGAAGAGCCGATGGCGGCCGCGATCGGTGCGGGGCTGCCGATTACCGAGCCCACCGGCAACATGATCGTGGATATCGGCGGCGGGACCACCGAAGTCGCGGTGATCTCGCTTGCGGGCGTTGTGTTCTCGCGCTCGGTGCGGGTGGCGGGCGACAAGATGGACGAGGCGATCATCCAGCATATCAAGCGCAAATATAACCTGCTGATCGGCGAGCGCACGGCGGAACTGATCAAGATCACGATCGGTTCGGCCTATCCCGGCAACGAAATCCAGACGATGGAAATCAAGGGGCGCGATCTGGTTGCGGGCGTGCCCAAGACCATCGAGATCACCGACGAGGAAATCCGCGAGGCGCTGATGGAACCGGTGCATCAGGTGGTCGAGTCGGTGCGAATCGCGCTGGAGCGGACGCCGCCGGAACTGGCCTCGGATATCGTCGACAAGGGAATCGTCCTGGCGGGCGGCGGTGCGCTGCTGCGGAATCTCGACGTCCTACTGCGCGAGGAGACCGGGCTGCCAGTGACCTTGGCCGACGATCCGCTGACCGCGGTGGTGATGGGCGCGGGCAAGGTGCTGGACGAGTTGTCATTGCTGCGCGATGTCACCGTCGAATAAATTGTGGCAGCCTCGTCGATAGCTGATTCCAAGCCCCCATTTCGGGGCGCAAACCGTGAGAGATACTTTTCTCTGGCGTAATCGGGTGGTGCTGGTGAGCGGCGTGCTGTTGCTGCTCGGCGCGCATATGCTTTCGATTGGCGTACGCGACGGGAGCCTCGCCTCCAAGCCCGAGGCGCTGGCGACGGAGTTGGTGCGGCCGCTGCTGGAGCTCGACACCCATCTGGCCGACGGCGCGAGCGGTATCTACCACGATTATCTCGACCTGGTCGGAATCAGCCGCGAAAATCGCCGGCTCAAGGCAAAGCTCGAGCGGATGAAGGGCGAAGAGACCCGCATCGCGGAACTCGAACTCGAGAATCGTCGGCTGGCCGAGATGCTCGAGCTGAAAGACGTTATCGGACTCAACGCGGTCGGCGCTGAGGTTATCGGCAGCGACGCCACCGGGATCGCGCGCACGATACTTATAGGACGTGGAGCGAACGGCGGGCTCAAATCGGGGATGGCGGTAATCAGCAACGAAGGGGTGGTGGGAAAGTTGGTCGCGATCAGCCCCAACGCCGCAAAGGTGCTGCGGATCGACGATCATAACGCGGCGGTCGACGCCTTCGACGAGCGCAGCCGCGCGCGCGGAATCGTGGCGGGTGTGGTCGACAACGGCATGGTGATGAAGTACGTCGAGCGCACCGAGGACGTTCAGATTGGCGACCCGGTGGTGACCTCAGGCCTGGACGGTATCTTTCCGCGCGGGCTTCTGATCGGCCGGGTCAGCCGTATCAAGCGCGGCGGTCCCGGACTCTTCTTGAACGTCGAGATCGCGCCGGCGGTCAATTTCGGGCGCCTCGAGCAGGTGATGGTGATTACCGAGCCACCGCCGCGATTCGAGGAGGCGGGCAAAAGCTGAAGTCCTCGTGCGCCTGGCTGCGCTATTTATCATCGCCGCGGTCGTCGCCTTGACGCTCCAGAGTGGCGCATTGCATTGGCTGACGTTCGGAGCGTTGGTTCCCGATCTGATCCTGATTCTCGCGGTCGATCTCGGGCTCAAGCATCCGAGCGCCGGCGCGGCTATCCTGGCTTTCGCGATGGGTTTGGCGACCGACGCGCTGTCGGGCTCGCGTGTTGGGCTGAACGCCTTCATGATCACGCTGGTGTTCCTGCTCTGCTATGAACTGTCGCGCCATCTGTGGGTGTCCGGCTACAGCGTCGCTTCGCTCGCGGTGTTCTTCGGCGTGGTAATCAAGGATGTCGGAATTCTGGCGGTGACCGGGAGCTTCGATCGCCTGGAAGGCGCGGACCCGGAACTGATTCGGATCATCCTGACGCACGCGGTACTTACGGCTTTGCTCGCTCTGCTAATCTTTCCGGTGTTGGATAGCGGCAAGCGGATGCTCAGATTGCCCCGTCGTGCCGAGCGAGAATAATATAGTTGCGGAGTAACTAAGGTGCCGATCCTCGGGCGCCGTCGTCAGAATCGAGCCGTACCGAAGTTGGAACCGCGTCTGGCGGTTCTAACTGCTTTGATGTTGGCTGCGCTGAGCGCAGTCGCGGTGCGGCTCTACTATCTTCAGATCATCAATACGCAGGAACTCACCGAACTTGCGGATCGCAACCGGATTCGCACGCGCCGGGTGCCGGCGCCGCGCGGGCTGGTCTATGACCGCCGCCATCGTCCGCTGATCGATACTCGTCCGTCGTTCGATGCGGTGATGGTGCCCGAGGACGCGGGCAATCTGCCTCGAACGATCAACAGCCTTGAGCATTATCTCGGTGAGGATCATGTTATCGACAAGCTGAACGAAGCCAAGGACCAGGGGCGCGCGCCTTTCGATGCGATCGCGGTAAAGGAGCGGCTGACCTGGGATCAGGTGGTCGCGGTCGAAGCGCATCAGCTCGAACTTCCTGGCGTGAGCCTGCAGGTCACGCCACGCCGCCGTTATCTGTACGGTTCGATGGCGGCGCATCTACTCGGCTACGTCGGCGAGGTGAGCGAGCGCGACTTGACCCAGCTCGCCGGCTACCATCTGGGCGACGAGGTCGGCAAATTCGGCCTGGAGCGCGGATGGGAGGGCGCGCTTCGCGGAACCGCGGGCGGGCAGGAGATGGAAGTCGACTCTGTCGGACGCCGCTTGCGATTGCTTAAAGAGGTTCCCGAGGCGCCGGGGCAAAGCGTGGTGCTGACGCTGGATTTGGATTTGCAGGAGGTGGCCGAACAATCGTTGGGTGGGCGCTCAGGCGCGGTGATCGCGATCGATCCCAACAACGGCGATATCCTGGCGATGGCAAGTCATCCGACTTTCGACCCGAATCAATTCGCTGGCGGGATCGCGGCGGCGGATTGGCGCCAGCTCAGCAACGATCCGGGCCATCCGCTGGAGGACCGGGTCATCTCAGCGGCATATCCGCCGGGTTCAACCTTTAAAATCGTCGATACGGTTGCGGGAATGTCGGAGGGCACGCTGACACCCTCGACTACTTACAATTGTGCGGGCGGAATCTGGTTCGGTAATCGCGAGTATCGATGCTGGCGCAAGCAGGGCCATGGCACGCTGGCGTACCATCGTGCGCTGGTCGAATCTTGCGACGTCTATTTTTATGACGTCGGTCAGCGGCTCGGGATCGATCGCATCGCCCACTGGGGCCATCTGCTGGGCTTGGGCGCCGACAGCGGAATCGAACTGGATAACGAGCGTCCCGGCGTGATGCCGTCGACCGAATGGAAGCGCAAGCGCTACCACGAGCGATGGTATCCGGCGGAAACGCTCTCGGTCGCTATCGGCCAGGGCTACGTCGCGGTAACGCCGATTCAGTTGGCGCAGATGGTCGCGCAGGTCGCCAATAACGGCGTGCGCTACAAACCGCACTTCGTGCATGAGATCGAAGGACTCGACGGCCGCGTTATCAAAGCGTATCCCCCCGAGATCGAGGCCAACGTCGCGATCGATCCGAAGACTCTGCAGGCGCTGCACGACGCCATGGCCGATGTGGTCGAGGCGCCCAACGGCACCGCCCATAAGGACAGGCTCAACGGTATCGTCATGTGTGGCAAGACCGGGACCGCACAGGTGATCAAGCAGGCACAGGGTGAGCGGATCAAGGAAGAGAAGCTGCCTGAGCGTTATCGCGACCACGCGTGGTTCGTCGCTTACGCGCCCAAGGAGCATCCGATGATCGCGGTCGCATGCATCGTCGAGCATGGCGGCCACGGTGGCAGCGCGGCCGCGCCGGTGGTGCACGACATCATGGAGAAATTCTTTCAGCTCAATCCGCCGCCGCCCGAGAGCGGCCCGGGTCCGGGTCTGACCAAAGCCTCAGCGGGGCGAATCGCGGAGCGTTAGCGGCGCACGTAATGCAACTCGACCGCAGGATGTTCTACCACTTCGATTGGACCGTGTTCGTGCTCACGATCGCGATCGCGCTGATCGGACTGGTAAGCGTGCTGAGCGCCTCGTACACGGGACCGAATCGCCCGCTTCATCCGCTGGTGGTCCGTCAGATCATCTGGATAGCGGCGGGTGGAATCGCGATGGCGGCGATGGTGGCTTTCGATTATCGCGCGCTCGGCAGCTATGCCTACCCGTTTTACATCGCCACTGTCGGTATGCTGGTCGCGGTATCGGTGGTGGGGCACGCGACCGGCGGTTCGCGACGATGGATCCATCTCGGCGCGCTCTCGTTCGAACCTTCGGAACTGGCCAAGCTAGCGGTTATCCTGGTGATGGTTCGCTATTTGCGCGAGGAGCCGCCGCGCGGCGGCCTGCGTATGCGCCACGTCGCAATTCCGTGTTTGCTGCTTGCGATTCCGGCGGTGCTGGTGCTGAAGCAGCCGGACCTCGGCACGATGCTCACGCTGTGTCTGATCTTCGTGACCCTGATTTTCGCGGGCGGTCTGAATCTGCGCACGTTCGGGATCCTCGCGCTCGGAGTAATGCTGATCGCACCGATGGGCTGGCATTACATGAAGCCTTATCAGCGCGGGCGCGTGATGAGCTTCTTGAATCCGCAGTCCGATCCGCTGGGCGCCGGCTACCACGTGATTCAATCCGAAATCGCGGTCGGCTCCGGCGGCTCGTGGGGTAAAGGATTTCTCCAGGGCACGCAATCGCGGCTCAACTTTCTGCCGGAGCAAACCACCGATTTCATCTTTTCGGTGTTCGCCGAGGAATTCGGCTTCGCCGGTTCGATTCTCTTGCTTGCGCTCTACGCCGGCCTGGTCGGACGCGGATTGTTTATCGCCCGTCACGCACGCGATCGATTCGGTTCGCTGCTGGCGCTGGGCCTGACCGCGATGATCTTCTGGCAATCTGCGATCAACATTTCGATGGCGACCGGTCTGCTGCCGGTGGTCGGCATCCCGCTGCCGCTGGTGAGCTACGGCGGCTCGTCGCTGATCGCGCTGATGGCCTCGATGGGCTTGCTGATCAGCATCAATACGCGGCGATATCTCTTTTGAAGCCGCGCCGGTTAGGCGATTATAGGGCGAAAGACCTGATGTTTAGTTAATAAAAACAGATACTTAGAAATCCGGGCGTGAGCGGAGGATCGAGCAACATCAACCACTCGCGCAATCCAATCATCAGCAGAGGTTCGACAGACGCCATGGCCAAGCAGAGCAAATTTTCCGACCCGATAGACCAGGAAATCTACGACTTGCATCGCCGCTATCTGCAGGTGATGGAAGAGCAGCGGCTGTCGACGATCAGCAGCGAGAGTAAAACCTTCTACCTGTCGATTCTCAAGTCGCTCACCAGCAAGCTCGAGGTT
>DATJOQ010000138.1:0-3452 GCA_035506935.1 Binataceae bacterium (SeqCode)
GCGAGCGGGATCAAGTTCATCACGATGGAGTTCATCGAGGGGCAGGATCTCAAGTCGCTGCTCAACGACAAAGGCCGTCTGAGTCCTGAAGAGGCCGTGCGAATCCTCGAACAAGTTTGCCTGGCGCTCGAGGTGGCGCACAGCGAAGGCGTGGTTCACCGCGACCTGAAACCACAGAACATCATGCTCGATAAGCACGGCAGGGTGGCGGTGATGGATTTCGGGATCGCGCGCTCGGTCGAGGCCGGCGGGATGACTCAAACCGGCATGCTCGTGGGAACTCCAGATTACATGTCTCCCGAGCAGGTGATGGGCGAGCGCGTGGATGCGCGGTCGGACCTTTTTGCGGTCGGCGTGATTCTCTACGAACTGCTCGCCGGTTCCCTGCCGTTCAAGGCTGAATCGCCGCAAGCCGCGATGTACAAGCGAACACGCGATGCGGCCAAGCCGCTAACCGTGGCCGAACCGAGCGTTCCTCCGCTGCTGAGCGACGTGGTCGGCAAGTGCCTTCAAATCGATCCCAAGCTGCGCTATCAGTCGGCGCGCGAGATCCTGGGGGACCTGGAAGCGTGGCGGCACGGCGCAGCCCCGGGTAGCGCGACCGTCATCGCGCGCAGGCCTCCATTGCTGTCGCCCGCATCGACGAAATGGGTTATCGGCGGCGGCGCGGTGCTGGTGCTCGTGCTGGCTGGTTGGATGGTCCGAGCGCGATTCTTTTCCGTGCCATCTTCGTCGACTTCGCAGGCTCCGACAGCTCCGGCCGTCTCGCTCGCGATTTTGCCTTTCCGAAATCAATCCGGCGACGCGATGCTGGATTGGCTGGGCTCGAGCGCCGCCGAAACGCTGAGCACGGATGTCGGCCAATCGTCCCACCTGCGCGTTGTATCGTCAGAACGTGTCGGGGAAATCTTTCGCGACTTGCGGTTGTCGACCGACACGTCATTCGATCCAGCCACCATTCAGCGGGTCGCTGATTTCAGTAACGCCGATAACGTCGTGTCAGGAAGCTATGCGCGCTTTGGCGGCAAAATCCGGATCGACGCCACGCTTCAGGATGTGAAGACGGGTCACATAGTGTCTCTCTCGGAATCGGCGTCTGAAGCCGACATTCTGACCGCGATTGATCGCCTCGCCGCCGACATTCGATCGAATCTTTCCCTCTCCACGAGCATCGTCAAGGAACTCGAGGGGCGATCTTTTAAGCCATCCACCAATTCGCTACCGGCTCTACGCGCTTATGACGCGGGCCTCGAGGATATGCGCGGCACGAACTATCTCGACGCGGTCAATCAGTTCCAAGTGTCAACGCGAGAGGACTCGAACTTCGCGTTGGCGTACTCGGAGTTGAGCCGCGCTTACGTTGCTCTCGGACAGGACAACGACGCCGACGAGGTTTCACGTAAAGCGGTCGAACTGAGCGGTCAGCTTCCGGAACAAGAGAAGTACGTGATCCAGGCGGCGCACTACCAGGTGCTGCGCGACTACCCGAAAGCGATTGCGGCGTATGAGACGCTCGCTCAAGCCCAGCCGAGTAACTCGGATGTCCTCTTCAACCTCGGGACGCTGTACGAGAACTCCGGCCAATATGACAAGGCTCGCGCGGAACTCTCCAAGATGCTGACTTTCGATCCAAATAATTCAACCGGCCTGCTCGAGAGCGGCCGCGTCGAAATACGCAGCGGGGACCCGCAGAAAGGCCTCGACTACCTGGCGCGGGCGCAGGCGCTCGCAATCGAATCGGGGAACGACGAACAGGAGTCCGAGATTCTGCAAGCCACCGGCGGAGCCTATGCCGATCTGGACAAAAACGACGACGCCATCCGCAATTATCAAGAGTCGCTGAAGATCAAGCAAAAACTCGGCCTGAAAAAAGGAATCGCCGAAAGCCTGCACGCGATCGCAACTTCGCAGGCCGCCCTCGGCCAACCTGACCAAGCCCTCAAGAATTACAACGCCGCGCTCGATCTGTGGCGTGAAATCGGCGATCGTGCAGGGACCGGCGATTTGCTGAACGACCTTGGCCAGTTTTACATCAACCGCGGGCAGTACGATCAGGCGTTGAAGCTTTTCAAAGAATCGCTGCAAGATGAAATCGATACCGGCAACGAAAACAACCAGGGCGTCGTCCTAACCAATATCGGCAACGCATATTCTTTCAAGGGCGATTACCAAAACGCGCGCACGTATTACGAACAAGCGCTGCCGGTTCGAGAGAAGTTGAAGGTATCGAGCGACCTCGCCGATACGCTCCACAATCTGGGCGACACGCTATGCAATCTGGCTCAGTACGATCAGGCGCTGAATTATTACGAACGCGCCCTCGATCTTCGGCGGAGCGACGGCGACAAACGCGGCGCGGCGATCGAATCGTCGTCGCTGGGGGCTCTTTTCTCTTACCAAGGGCGATACGGCGCGGCGCTGAGTTCGCAGCAAGACGCCCTCAAAACCATGCGCGACATTCAGGAACACGGCTTCTGGCTCGCCGATACGCTCGGTTCTTACGGCGAAGCCCTGGCACAAGTCGGAAGAGGCGACGACGCCGAGAAGAGCCTTCAAGAAGCGCTGTTCGTTGCACGAGAAGAGAAAGAGGGAGGCCAGCTGGCGAAATTGCTCGGCTTTGACGGAGATAACGCCTTCTACCGGGGCGACTATAAATCCGCGGCAGATCTTTACCACCAGGCTCTCGAACAGGCTTCGCACACTACGGATCCCCAGATGATCCTGACGTCGAAGATCAACGCCGCCAAGGTCGCCGTCAAAGAGGCTCACTTTCAAGCCGCCGCCGATTCCTTGCGTTCTCTCGGGCAAGAAGCGGACAACATGGGACTCCAATATGCCTCGACCGAATGCGCCATTTACCACGCCGAGGCGCTGATCGGCATGAAAAGCTACGCGGCGGCGCAGAGCGAACTGGAGAATGCTCTGAACAATAGCGAACGCCTTGAGCTACAGGGCCTGCTAGCGCAGGGGCATTTTCTTCTGGGACGCGCGCTCGAGGCGTCAGGCCATGCCGCGCAGGCTCAGGACCAATTCAAGCAAGCTCGCCAAATCGCCGACAGCATTCAAAAAGAAGCGCAAACGGACGCCATCGCCAAGCGCAGCGATCTCGCTGCGATTTACGCCCATCCGGCCTGATCCCGGTATTCGTCGCTGGCGGAACCGAGTGGACAACGATGGGAAAAGGGATAGAATGTCGCGCTTTGAGGGAAGGTTTTTCAGGGGGACTTAAATGTTGAAGAGACTCGCTACCATTGTGGTCGCATTCGCGGCGATTTCCGTTTGCGCGCAGGCACAGGGCTGCACGCGCGACGACCTGAAGGCGATGATCGCGGACTATTTTAAGGCTGTCCAGACGCACGATATATCCGCGCTGCCAACTGCGGCGAACGTGCGCATCACCGAAAACGGCCAAGTGATGCAGCCGGGCGAGGGATTCTTCAAGAGCGGCGGTG
>DATJOQ010000139.1:0-3434 GCA_035506935.1 Binataceae bacterium (SeqCode)
CGCGGCGCAGGCGATTACCGCCGCGCTTTTCAGCCGCGAGCGCACCGGACAGGGGCAGCACGTGCGGCTCGCGATGCTCGATTCGATCATCTCGTATCACTGGCCCGAGAGCATGCAGAACCTCGTCTTCGTCGAGGACGAGCGCGATCCGTCGGAGGGTGAAATCGGCCCCGACCTGGTGTTCGCGACCCAGGATCGGTACATCACGGTGTCGGCACTTTCCGACGACGAATGGTCAGGTCTGTGCCGCGCGCTCAAGCGCGAAGATTTGATCGAGGACCCTCGCTTCAAGACGCCGCGCGCGCGATATCTGAACGGCGCCGAGCGCCGCCAGATCACGACCGCTGAATTGGAGAAGTGGCGTGCGGAGGAGATTCTGCCGCGGCTGCTGGCGAATGACGTCCCGTCGGCGCCGGTGTTGAGCCGGGTAGAGGTTCTTAAGGAACCGCAGGTTCGCGAGAATCGGATCGTGGAAGAACGGCAGAGTGAGCTGTTCGGCAAAATCCGGATGGTGCGTCCGGCAGCGCAATTCGATCGAACGCCGGCTGGTATCCGCGAGCTTGCGCCATTGCTGGGCGCGGACAACGCTGCGATTCTCGGCGAACTGGGCTATAGCGCGGCGGATCTTGCGCGTCTGGAGAACGATCGAATAATCCGTAGCAAAATCGGCAAATCGGATTAGTCCGAACACAGCAATCGCAACGCAAACTCCCGATAACCGCAATCCAAACGATCAGGAATACATCCGATGTCCAAGGAAACCATCGACGAAGTAATCGCAGTCAGCGAAGGCCGCATGCTGGGCGACGGCTTGCAGTGGGCCGATATCAAAGAAATCGTCGCGCGGTGCAGCGGCCTGGACGAATGGTACGGTGTCTTTGCCGGGATCGGCGAGCGCTACGAAAAACTGGCCGAAAAATCGCTGCAGGCGGGACATAAAATTTCGGCGGGCGAGCTGTTCTGGCGTGCCTCGATGCACTATCACTACGCGCAGTTCTACGCCTTCGAGCAGCCGGCGCTGCGCGAGGACGGTCAGAAAAAAAAGGTCGCGCTCTATCGCCGCGGCGCGCCGCTACTGAATCCGCCGGCCGAGCGCGTTGAAATTCCCTTCGAAGGTTTCACGATCCCGTCCTATTTGCGTCTTCCGAGCGGCGTGAAAAAGCCCCCCTGCGTGGTGATGCTCGGCGGTCTCGAGAGCACCAAGGAAGAAAGTTTCCTGTTCGAGAATATGTGCCTTGCGCGCGGCCTCGCGACCTTCGCGTTCGACGGCCCGGGCCAGGGCGAGATGTATTTCCAGAGCAAGATTCGTCCGGATTTCGAGCGCTTCACCTCGGCGGTGGTCGACTATCTCGAGAAGCGAAGCGAAATCGACGCCAGCCGCCTGGGCGTAATCGGACGTAGCCTCGGCGGCCACTATGCGGCAAAAAGCGTGGCCCACGACAATCGCTTCAAGAGCTGCGTCTGCTGGGGCGCGTTGTACGAGTTGCAGACCTGCTGGGAGGATATGCAGCTGCCGACACGCGACGGATTTCGCTATTGCGCCGGCCAGACCACGCTCGAAGCGGCGAAGCGTTACCTCGAGATGATCGATCTAAACGGATGGCCGGAAAAGATCCGCTGTGCGCTTTACATCCAACATGGCGCCAAGGATGCGTTGATCCCCGTCGCTCAAGCGCATCGTCTTGCGCAGGAATCTCGCAACGCCTCGCGCCTGGTGCTCGACACTCCGGCCGAAGGCAACCATTGCTGCCACAATCTCTACCATGTGTCGCGCTATCCGATGGCGGATTTTCTGGCGGAGACGCTAAACGGCTAGCGTACCGATTTTAGTTCAACCGCCGCAAAGATCGCGCGGCGCGCGTGCTTACCAATAGCCTGGAGCCTTGCGCGCCATGCCGTTGAACCTGTCCAGCAGTCGTTCGCGCCACTGATTGATCGGATCGGCCGACTCGAGCAGTACGAACGGACTTATCGAGCGCGGAAACAGGAAGCTGCCGAACACGATATAGTCGGGATAGAGCGGCTCCTCACCGCTGAGATAGGGCTGTGCCGCGAGTGTCTGGCGCAAAGGCTCGAGGCTCTGCCTGAACCGCTCAATCTTCTGCTCGCGATCGGCGCAGAACGCCTCCAGCGTGGTTCCAAATCGTGCTTCACGGCTTTGGCGGAAGTAATCGCGGTCGCGCGAATCGATACGGTTGAAGACGTCGAGTACCACGAAGGGCGCGATCGCGGGATGGAGGAACGCGTCGGCCCACTGGTTGTAAAATCGAGCCAGTGAGCGGCCCGCGCCGGCGCCGAATAGCGACGGCTTCTGCGGGTAAGTATCTTCGAGGTAGTTAGCGATCGCCCATGAGTCGACCACGCCCCGTCCGTTGTCGACGATCACCGGCACGCGTTCCCAGTTGTATTTTGCGATCAGTTGCTTATCAGTGAAGTGCCAGGGGATCGTTTCCACCTCGAGGCCCTTGTGTGCGAGCGCCAGCTTGGTGCGCCAGCAGAAGGGACTAAACCGCCGATTCGGCTCGGCACCAACCAGATCGTACATCGTGATCGCCATGACGCGTTGCTCCTCGCTTGGATTCCGTTAGCGCATCTGATTCTCTACCTCTCAATACTGTACGTTATCAAGCGATTGCTTCGGCTCGCATGCGTGGCCAGCGAACGCGAGCGCGCGAGGTTTCGTGGCGGCAATGGCAGTGGACGATATCGACTTCACCTGATCCCGATGGATTATCGAGCTGCAATCGCCACATGCCTGTTGATTACTTCGTGCTCGCTGACAAACGCATCGATTCAGGCAGAGCGCCCGCCGACTATTCCTATAGAGATCAGCTCAAGCCGAGCGCTTATCGTGCACGGTCCTCCGCAGTGCGAAGGCGCGTTCTCCTATCGCGGCGTCATCTATGACATTGAACTCGACGGCTGCACCAAAAAATATTCCGGCACCGGAACGGTGCGCGGACTTGACGGTCCGGAACGTATTGCGGGTGATTACACGTGGCAGACGGGTACTAACACGTGGCTTAACCAGAATGGCGTTGCGATCGATATAAGCCCGCCGATTCGTACAACTGGCAATGGTGGGCACTTGCGACTGTATTACTCGGGAGCGACTATCCCGCGACAGCCGCCATGATGAATACTCAGTCGGTTTCGACTACGAAGTGAAGCCGTTGCGAAAAATCACTCCTGG
Source organism: Binataceae bacterium (SeqCode) (assembly GCA_035506935.1). Taxonomy (GTDB): domain Bacteria; phylum Desulfobacterota; class Binatia; order Binatales; family Binataceae; genus DATJOQ01. The sequence continues at coordinate 3,194 of DATJOQ010000139.1, forward strand.
CATAATCTTATTCGCGGCGATAGTCGTGCTCGGACAGGCGGGCGCGCCTGTTACCTTTGCCGCTCTTCTATCCTCGCAAATCGCTGGAACGAGCAGTCCGAATCCAAACGCGGCTGTCTTCGGTCAGGACGATTGGCTGCCGCAGAGTGTAGCGTTCGGATCGTTGAGTATAGGTCTGTTGACTTTGAGGCCGACGCTGAACTTTCAATCGGCGTTGTTTCGGGAGGTCAATAACGGCTGG
>DATJOQ010000140.1:0-3648 GCA_035506935.1 Binataceae bacterium (SeqCode)
TTATTGTTTAGCGTCCCCGGCGCAATCTCAGAGCACGGTTAACGGATCGTCGATTAACGCCTGCGATCAGTCGCCTCAGGCCGATAATACCACGACTCTCACGCTCGATTGCGGTTCCAAGGTGCAAACCGGACAGTTGGCGATTGCCGACGTGTTGACCTACAACGGCGCTGGCCCGACGATTACACCGCCCCAGGGCTGGACTTTGATTCGTGACGACAGCAGCGATTCCACCAGGCAATCATTGTACTGGCACGTGATCGACGCCAGCGAGCCAGGCTACGAGACCTGGACTTTCAGCGAGCCGGTCAATGCGCAGGGTGTATTACTTTTGCTCGACGATGTCGCTGGCAGCGCCGATCCGATTGACGCAAGCAGCGGTAATCCGGGGCACAGTGGAACGCTCACGGCTGATTCGCTGCAGACATCCAGCGCGGGAGACCTAGTCCTGGCCTTCTACGCAACCGATTTCGAAGGCGTCGGTCCCGGGCATGACAAGCCGAACAACATGAGCACGGTCCTCGACGAGGAAGGCTCGCCGCTCGAGTACTGGATTTTGGCGACTTCCCAAACCGACAGCGGCGATCTAGCCGAAGCGACTTGCACGACGCCTCAACTGTTCAATTGGGTCGCGGCGCAGGTAGCTTTCAAAACCGCGAGCCAGACCGCATCGCGTTAAACTCCGTTTTCCGGACATTTTTGATGCGCCCGCGCTGTCTCAGCGCGGGCGCAATCTCACCAGCGAACGGTCAAGCTCGCTCACTGTCTTTGCGCCCAGCAGTTGCATCGCGCGGACGGTCTCGTCCTTGAGGATGTCGAGCACGCGCTTCACTCCGCGCTCACCACCCGCCATCAGGCCGTAGAGAAAAGCACGACCGATCAGCACCGCGCGCGCGCCGAAGGCGACGGCGGCAACAATATCGCCGCCGTTCATCACGCCACCATCGATCAAAATCTCCGCTCGGTCGCCGACTGCGTCGACAACCGATGGCAGAACTTCCAGCGGCAAGCTTTGCCGGTCGAGCTGTCGTCCGCCGTGGGTCGAGAGGATAATTCCGTTGACTCCGTATTCGTCGACCGCTTGCTTGGCCTGATCGAGCCGCGTAACGCCCTTCAACAGGAGCGGCCCCTTCCAGAACTCGCGAACCCACTTGATATCGTTCCAGGTCACCGACGCGTCGAATATCCGGGCAATGGTCTCGAGTGGCGCTGGCGATCCTTTGAATGCAGCGAAGCTGGGCGGCTCGGTGGTGAGAAAATCGTAGCTCCAGGCCGGATGCCGAAGGCCCTGAATCAGAGTATCGAGCGAGGGCGCGGGCGGAATCGTGAAGCCGTTGCGCAAATCCCGCGCCCGGCGGCCGATTACCGCGGTATCAACCGTCAGGAGCACGGCCTTGTAGCCAGCGGCTTGCGCGCGTTGGAGAAGCTGCTCGCTCAGGCGCCGGTCCTTCCATACGTAGAGCTGGAACCACAGCGTTCCGCCGGCACCTGCGGCTGCGATGTCCTCGATCGAAGTCGAACCCATGGTAGAGAGCGCATACGGGATTCCGGCCTGCTTCGCCGCGCGTGCGGCGGCGCTTTCGCCCTCGGTGTGGGAGAGGCGGGTAAAGCCGGTCGGCGCGAGTGCCAGCGGCAACGCCGCGCTATGGCCTAGAATGCTGGTGGTGGTGTCGACGTTGGAGACGTCGCGCAGGACGCGTGGATTGAACTCGACCCGATCCCATGCGTCATATTGGCGCCGAAGCAGGATCTCTTCGTCGGCGCCGCCGTCGACGTAGTCGAACACCTGTCGGGGTGCACGCTTGCGTGCCGCAAGACGCATATCGGCCACGCATACCGCACGCGACAGGCGCCGCTCGACGATATTGAAATTGAACGGTTGCGGCTTGAGCCACTGCGCAAGTTCGGAGAACCGCGGCATACGGCGCTTGATCGGACTGCTCATCTTCCACCCTTCATTCCGGCCCCCCTCACTTCGGTGACGTGCGAAAATACACTTGCGTGAGCATCGGGCACAAACGGACCTCGACACGATTGCTCGTTCACCTCGATACGATTGCGCGGGGTATCTGATTTAGCCGCGCGGGTCTGTTAAGCTTCTGCAACGAGCATGGAAAATCGCGTTCCGGTAATCCAGGTGACGGCGCTGAGCGTGCGGCGCGAAACATCGATTCTCGAAAACCTTAACTGGCGCGTCGACGACGGGCAGCATTGGGTGATCCTCGGTCCTAACGGATCGGGCAAGACCTCTCTGCTCGCAACGCTGACCGGCTACATGCCGCCAACCAGCGGCGCTATTTCGGTTTTGGGCGAGACTTACGGCCATACCGATTGGCGCGAGCTGCGTACACGGATCGGCTTTGTCAGCACCGCGATCGCACCGCTGATGTCGGCGGGCGAGTCGGCTTTGGAAACGATCGCGAGCGGGCGTCGTGCGATGCTCGGTTTTTGGGGTGAACTATCGAGCGAGGATCGAGCGCAGGCCGCTGATATTCTGCACCAGGTCGAGGCCGGCGCGCTGATCGATCGGCCGTGGCGGTTTTTATCTCAGGGCGAGCGCCAGCGGATTTTGATCGGGCGCGCGCTGATGGCGCGGCCGCGATTACTGGTGCTAGACGAGCCCTGCGCCGGACTCGATCCGGTCGCGCGCGAGCGCTTCCTTGCATTCCTGGAACGATTGGCGGCTTCGGGCGCCGCTCCGACGCTGGTGCTGGTGACACATCATGTCGAGGAGATCACGCCGGCTTTCAGTCACGTGCTCATCCTCAAGAGCGGCTCGGTACTGGCCGCCGGCGACAAGCGCGAGATCCTCGACTCTGCCATCCTGAGCAAGGCGTTCGGCGCGCGCCTGACGCTCAAGCTAGTGAATCGCTGCTACTCGCTCTCGGTATTAGCCGAGGGTGACGCAGTGATTTGATCGCGGCTATCATGTCGGTGACATGTTGTGGAGCGGGCGCGGCATGTCGATCATTACTCCCACGCGCTGTTTTCGGCGATACCATACCGTGCTTCCACCAGGCGCTGAATCACGGCGAAAATTATCGCGGTCGAGATGCCGAACATCAGCATGCCGTCAGCCCCTTCGAGCGGCGCCAGCAATTTCCATCGAGCCGACATCAGGATGCCCGAGCCCACCGTCGTGTAGGCTCCAGCCGAATAGTAGAAGGAAGTCGCGAAGCTCGAAAACTCTCCCAAACGAAGGATGACCAAAGCCCACAGGGCAATTTCGAGCAGATGGGCAGCAAATGCCAGCATCAAGGCAGCCGTGACGAATATCAAATCAGTCACGAAGCGGCCGCCAATAACGCCGCGCTGCAGATCGCGTCGAACAACCGTAACTATCGCTCCCAAGGCTAATCCGTGAATCAGGATCGTACCGAGGGTAATCGCGACACCCACAACCAGTGGACGCAGCAGTGCAATGTCAGTCGAAGAATTCATCTTTACTCTCGAAACCTGATACGGGCGTCCGATGAACAGAACCTTCGAACGATATAGCTGCTTTGCCCGCGCGGCCGGAACTTTAATCGTATCGGCATGCCTGCTGCTGATATTCGCCGGCACGGGAACGTCTGCGGGCGGCGCAACCGCCACCCCGATAAAGCACGTGGTTGTGATCTTCCAGGAGAATGTCTCGTTCGATCATTA
>DATJOQ010000141.1:0-6103 GCA_035506935.1 Binataceae bacterium (SeqCode)
CCATGAAGACCAGGTCGTACGGCAATCGCGACACGGCCTCCACCGCTTCGCGTCCGTTGGCAACCACGTCAGCGTCCACTGCGAGCTTCTTGAGCTGCAACCTTATGACCTTTTGATTGATCGAGTTATCTTCCGCTACCAACACGCGCAAGTGTCGATTGGTCGAAGGCTTGGATGCTCGAGTAGGTTCCGTCGAGTCTTTCCGCACTGGATTTTGCTCGCCCGCCAGTTTCGGTCGAGCTCCACGAGCTGCAGAAGCGTTTATCAAAGAATCGCGCAGCGTGGATTGCCTCAGGGGTTTCATCAGCCAATCGGCGATTTCCAATCCTTTCAAGCGCGCGCCGAACTCGCTCCTGGTTCCGATCGACGAAACGATGATTACCGCGGTTTTCGCCAGTGCCGGCTCCGCCTTTATTCGACGCGTGAGCTCGATGCCATCGATTCCCGGCATCATCGCGTCGATCAGCGCATACTTAAAAGACGTTCCGTCGCCGGCGCGAATAAGGGCCAGCGCTTCTTCGGCCGAACTGACCGCTGTCCCTTTCATTCCCAGGGCCGACACCTGGCGCATCAGGACCGCGCGGCTATTCGAGTTGTCGTCGACGATGAGCACGGCGGCGTCGTTCAAATCGAGTGATCTTTCGCAATCCGGTTTATTTATAACGGCTTGCTTCGAGAATTCAGCCGTGAACCAGAAGGTCGATCCGCGACCCGGCGTGCTCGATACCGCTATGGTTCCATTCATTCGCTGAACCAACTCGCGGGCGATCGAAAGGCCAAGTCCAGTACCGCCGAAACGACGCGTGGTAGAGGCGTCGACCTGCGTGAAGGGCTGAAACAACAGATGAAGCTTGTCGTTCGCTATTCCGATTCCCGTGTCGGTTACTTCAAAGCGAAGAATTGCACTTCTCGGGTTTTCGCTCAGCTTGCTGACCTGGACAGAAACCTCGCCCTGTTCGGTGAATTTGACGGCGTTGGCGACTAAATTCAGCAGTACTTGGCGCAGACGTGTAGGGTCGCCCTTCAGAAACTGTGGCACCTCTGCATCGATCGAGACCGTGATCTCGAGCTGCTTGCGGCGAACCTGCTCTGCGACCAGCTCGGTAACACTGGCGATAGTGTCGCTTAATTCGAAGTCGACTTTTTCCAGTGTGACCCTGCCCGCTGCCAGTTTGGAAAAATCGAGAATTTCGTTGATTAACGTTAGTAGCGTTTCACCACTTTCGCGCACATCATGCGCAAACTCGCACTGTTCGCGGTTCAACTCGGTCTCGAGCAGCAGGCCAGTTAACCCGATGATCGAATTGAGAGGCGTACGAATTTCGTGGCTCATGTTCGCAAGGAATTCCGACTTGAGTCGCGCCGCCTCCAAGGCCGAGTCGCGCGCCTCCAGCAACTCCGCCTCGATACGTTTACGTTCCGTGATATCGCGGGCTATTACCGACAGCGCCGTGAGCCTTCCGGTCGAATCGAAAATCGGCGACTGCGTTATCGCAACATCGATGCTGCTACCGTCCTTGTGGAGCCCTCGGCTTTCAAAGTGTTGGCTCTTGCCGATTTTGTGCAAATCCGCGAAATTCTGGAAAAGCTGGGCACGCCCGCCGAGCGGAACCAGCAGCGCCACACTGCGTCCCACGATCTCTGCCGCGCTGTAGCCGAACAGCGCCTCGGCCGCGGCGTTCCAGCTCGTGATCGTCATATCGGGAGATTCGCTGAAAATGGCGTCGCCTGAAGAATCAACGATCGAGGCAAGCAGCGAACGTTCCTTCTCGATGCGCTTGCGCTCGCTGATGTCGCGAAGTCCTACCGCTACCAGGCGCGGATTGCCGTCGCTGTCCTTGAGCTGCGAAACGCTAACTGAAACCGGAACTCGATTGGCGGTTTTGGCAAACAGTGTCGATTCGCCATAGGTTACCGGCTCACCGTCCGGCGACGGCGTTACGATCCTGCTAATCTGCTCCGCGTCGGTGAACAGCGTGAAAAGGTTGGTGCCAATCAATTCGGTTCTTGCGTAGCCGGTCAGTTGGACAGCGCGTTCATTGACGTCGCTTATGACGAACGTCTGATCGCTGACCAACAGCGCGTCGGGAGAAAACTGCACCAGGCTGCGGCTATATTCACGCTCATCGCGCAGGGTGCGCTCGATCGCGCGTTGCTCGGAGACATCTCTGGCCACGCCGAAAATTCCCAAGATTTTTCCGTCGCGCCAGCAGGTCGAGGCATTGAAAGAAACCAGCAGCTCCCTGCCGCTGGCGGTGCGAAGGACGAGATCGGAGTCAGTGATATAGCCCTTTGCCAGGGCTTTTTCGACAGCAGTGGAAGCCTGGCTGGGTTCGGTGAAATAACTGTCAAATCGGGTGCCGATCAACAGCTTTTTCGGCAGTTCGGCGAGAGTCGCGAATCGTTCGTTGGCGTCAGTTATGCGCAGGTCGCAGTCGACCACTACCATCGAGTCGATCGATGACTCTATCAGTCCGCGAGTATAATCGCGCGCCTCGCGCAGCTCGGTCTCGATTGTTTTTAGCTTGGAAATATCGCGCCCGATTCCGGTTACACCGATTATATTGCCGGCCTGATCGCGGGTCGGAAATACGGTTACTAACGAAATCGAATCTTTGGTTTCGTTCCTGCGCTGTTGCCAGGTGACCGGCTTTCCGGTTTCGAACACCTGATGGATTTTCTGCAGCGCCTTGGGCAGCTCTTCGGGGGGGACGAACAGATCCATCCGCTGTCCTATCGCCTGCTCCGCCGTAAAGCCGTAATCGCGCTGCGCGGCTGGATTCCAGCTCAGAATTTTGTCGTCCGTGGAAATAGTAATAATAGCGTCTTCTGAGGCGTTGACGATCGTTGCGAGCATCGCCTGCTCGCGTTCGGCTCGCCGCCGTTCGCTCATGTCGCGGATGATCGCCGACATACCGATCACGGCGCCTTGGCTGTTGCGAAGTTGCGAAGCAACCAGCGAGACGTCGATAAGAGTGCCGTCTTTGCGCAGCAGCGGCACTTCCACTCGACGCGCTGCGGCGGCCGGACTTTGCGCCGCAAAGTCCTCGAGCATATTTTGTCGTGCGAGATCCCGATAATCAGGCGCAACATACAGCTGCAGCGCTTCCTGCCCGATTGCTTCTTCAACCGAGTATCCGAGCAAGCGATGTGCGGCTTCGTTCCAGGTCAAAATCCGAAGATCGGGTCCAATACTTATAATAGCGTCATCGGATGACTCGACGATTGCGCTGAACATCCTATGAACATGTTCGGCCTCTCGCATTTCGGTAAAGTCGCGAGCATATCCAACGACGTGATCAACGACTCCAGTCGAATCGCACACCGGAACGTTGACGATCTCGATAGCGCGGCGGATGCCATTAGCCGAGATGAATTCTCTTTCAAGCCGCGCTACCTTCCCGGCGAGCAACTCGGCCATATCCGATTCAGCAGGGGAGATGAAAATATCTTTGGCAATCAGCGCTACTAGGCTATCTGCCTCGAACAGCGCCAGCGCGGCGGCGTTCGCGCTAAGGATAGTTCCATCCAGGGCTAACACAACTGCCGGCGCCGGTATTAGATCTATCTTGGTTGCAAAAGATCGAGCGCGATCCGCGCTGCTCTGCGCCACATCGTTTTCTTGCGCGACGTCCATTCCATCGGCTTCGGGAGCAAGAGATAAGCCACATCACTGTTCTGGACGACACGCTCATCGGCAGAGTGTCGCAGATACCGGATCCCTCTTTACAAGTGACTGGAAGGCACCGAATCAGACGAGAGAATTGATTATTTCGCTCAAAGCTTTACTCACTGAAGCAGCTTTGGAGTCGAGTTCTGGCGATGCAACGCGGTAAAGCTAAGAAACGCAATCGAAAGATGGTCGAACAATCGCACACGCGATCATGAGAAAATCACTGAGAGCATTGTTCGGGCGATTCCATCTTGAGAGGGGGCAATGGTGTAGCATCTTTGCGGCATTGTAGCAGGCGCGACACCCCCCATATCTGAGATAGCTCGAAAGCATCGGAAGCCGAAGGCGGCGGTATCCTGGAGAATACCGCCGCTTCGATCGAGAAGATCGCGCGATTCGAAATTACATCGAGCCGGGATTCGTCCCCGTTACCTGGCCGGCGTTAGTTCCTGAACCAGGATTCATACCGCTGCCCGAGGGATTAGAACTCGGCGGATTACCAGGCATCGCCCCCGGGTTTGATGACGGGTTGTTGATCCCGGTAGAGGGATTGTTCATCCCGGTGGATGGGTTGGTTGCCGATCCGTTCGATCCAGCGCTTCCCGGTACGTCATTGGGCGAACCAGGCATCGCGCTGCCACTTGGATTGGAACCTCCTGGTCCGGTTGCAGAGCCGCTGCCCATCGAGCCGCCTGTCGCACCGCCTCCCATCGCAGAGCCAGCACCCGAACCTCCGGCGCCTCCCGCGGCTCCCCCCGCTCCTCCGCCACCGGCTGCAAAACCAAACGACGGAGCGAAGGCGATCATTGCGGCACCGAGCACCAATGATGGGAGCGCCTTCGCCAACATCTGGACTCGCCTCGGCTGGTTCCGTTTCGGATCATCTATCGGTTTCCGTAAAGGCGTGGGCTCCGGCTCCTCCACTCGATCGGGACTCCGCGTATCACGCGAATCCGATTCCGGTTCGTCCATGCCGTTGGGCTTTGTAATTTTAGCTAAATCCACGTTCGCTCCTCCTGATTGATTAGGGCGTTGCAGTAACTGGCAAACTGAAAGCAGACCCGGCTTCAGTAAAAGCCCCGAGGGAACGATCGCGGCTTTCTGGGTATCCGCGTTCGACCTTCCGAAAGTCGGAAAACGCAGCTTCTGTGCCATGAACAGGCTCTCGATCTTGTTGCCAATATTTCATTAGGCAGTTTTGAATCGCCTAGTTTTTTCTACACGAGACAGACTAATGACAGAATATCCCGGCTTCGTGCCCAAGCTGTCTACTGACCATGTCGGAACTTTATTTAGAAATCTCATCTCATTACGCAGTAACCTGCGCGTGAAATAACATGGCATCCTACTTGCGGTGCTCGACTGTCGCACAATCCAGACTCGGAAAATTCAATGGGAGAGTAATAAACAAGGATGGCTCAGCTAACCGAAAAAATAAACGATTTTTTCACGATTGCCGAAGTGAATAACGAAGCGTTGATGGACACCTTGAGCGAGTTTCTCGCCGTCGAGATGGGTGGGCAGAAACTCTATGAAAAGGCTATCACGCTGGTTTTCGACCCCGAGGTTAAAACCAAGTTCAGAGAGTTTCTGCGTCAGACGCGCCATCATCAGAAGGTACTCACCGACGTGATTTGCAAGCTCGATGGTGATCCAAAGATGCGGAGCGCCAGCGCGAAGGTTGCCGACGAAAAGGCGCAGGCGCTGTTGCGCAGCATGGTGGCAGCCGGTTTGTCTAAGGAGCAGCGTCAGCTAAACGCTATCGAAAATATAGTACTGGCCGAGACCAAAGATCATTCCGATTGGGAGCTACTGGGTAAAGTAGCCCGCCAGACCGGTGACAAACGCCTGCGCGAGGTGCTCATTCCTGCAGTGGACGAAGTGGAAGATGAAGAGGATGAACATGTCAATTGGAGCCGTAACAAGTTAGGAGAGCTCTCGATGATGGCGCTGAGCCAGGAGCGAGGGTCGTCTCGCGAACAGACTCGAACGCGTGTACAGACGAATGGCCGCAGGAAGTCGAATACTAATCACAAAGGTCGGAAAGGTTAGATCGGGCCGTGCAGTATTTAACTGGTGCAATATTTAACTAGTATAGTCGAAGTGCCGGACGAAACTTTGGTAAAGTTTTCTCATATCCCACAGTAGTCGAATTGTAGGTCCTCGTTTACAGGCATTTTTTGCTGGCCCTCTAATTGCTGCCTGATATTGGTGTGAAGCTTTTGCGGAATTTGTCACCGCAAAGTAAGGCACGAAAGGAGATTGTCATGGAACATAAGGATCCTCAGAAAGAGAATGAACGGCGTGGTTCCGATCAGGACACCCGTCAGGATAGTTCCCATTCGAGGAGTGGCTCCCACGAGCAACATGGCCGACCCGGTGAGCAAAAAGGCGATTACGGCAAGACTGGCGGCGGCAACGCGCGGCCAG
>DATJOQ010000142.1:0-9453 GCA_035506935.1 Binataceae bacterium (SeqCode)
AGCGATCCTGGTCCCTGCCGCGCATAGAATTCCGGCCCGTATCTGCCGGCGGACGAGATGGAAATAATCATCGGGTCCGTGTCGATGGTGGCCTAGGCTCGCGGGGCGAGGCCTTCACCGGAATCGCGCATCAGTTGGGCGAGACCCTGCTCGATCGAAACCTCCGGCCGCCAGCCCAGGATTGACGCTGCCTGCCGCAAGTCGGCAAGAGTATGGCGCGGCTCACCGGGACGCTCGGCGATGTGCACCGTCTCACCGCCGAGTAATGCCGCAATACGGTTCACACTGACCCCGCATCCGCGGCCAATGTTGATAGCGCGGCCATCGGCAACTTCGCAGCGGGCGGCCAGCAGGTTGGCCCGCGCGACGTCGCTGACAAAGGTAAAGTCGCGGGTCTGCTCGCCGTCGCCGCAGATGGTCAAGGGAAGTTGACAGTGGCGCGCACTGAGGAAAGCCCCGATCACGGTAGGATACGCGCCTTCAAGAATCATGCGCGGACCGAACACGTTGAAGTAGCGAAGCGTCAGAGTTTCTAGCCCATAAAGCCGGCAGAACAGGCGAGTGTATTGTTCACCCCCGAGTTTCTGGAACGCGTACGGACTCAGCGGATTGGGGGGCATCTCCTCGCGAAGCGGAAGCGTCGGCTGATCGCCGTAAACTGAGGAGGAACCAGAAAAGATGAAGCGCCTCACCCCGGCATCACGCGCCGCTACGAGGACGTTGAGTGTGCCCAGTACGTTGACCTGATGCGTCTCGACCGGCCTTTCAATCGACAACGGAACACGTGCCAGGGCGGCGACGTGAAAAACGCAATCGACACCGTCGAACACTTCGCGAAATGAATCAGGATTTCGAATATCCGCCTCGATGAAGTCCGCCGCCGCCGGCACCTGTTCACGCTTGCCGGTTGACAGGTTGTCTATGACGCGGACGCGAATGCCTTCCTCGAGCAGCGCATCTACCAGATGCGAGCCAATGAAACCGGCACCGCCGGTGACTACAGCGGTGTGTATAGCCGGTGCAGTTCCTGCTGAAATCATGCCGACTGCATCCTCTCGCCTTCCAAATAGGTCTCGCGGATCGAAACCTGCGCGCTCTTTCGGAACGCCATCGCGAGCGACCAGTATTGATGCTCGCGCGCGTCGTCCGGCTCCTTGCGAAGGGCGCGGCGCAACAGCCACGGCAGGTTGAACCTGGCCGTGTTCGCGAAGTCCGCGTGGTCGCGCAGCGCATCACGTTTTCGCAACTCCCGCATGCTTATCCGTCCCAGATAGGACTTTGAGATCGTGGTCAGCGAATTCTCGCGGGCGAATGCGTTAAGCTCATCTGGGTCGTAGCCGATACGAACGTGACCACCCTCCTGCGTCGCGCTGACGGCGTCGAAGCCCGGCAGGACCCTGGCCGTGGCTCGTACAAACGACTTGTTGGGTGCGGTGACCACCAACACCCCACCATCTGTCAAATGCTGGCACAGACGAGCGAACAGGCGTCGGTCCTCGATAATATGTTCGATTACTTCGGAAACGAAAATCAGGTCGAATTTTCCAAGCCGCCAGCGTGAGTCCAAATCGGCGTCGATAAAATCGTGGGGTATGGTCGCACGGTGATATCGCTCACGCAGCCTGCGCGTATCGAGATCAATACCGGCGTAGTAGGCCACTTTCGACGCGTATCGACGTTGCAGGTAGAAGAAGGAAAGACCCGCGCCGCAACCCGCGTCCATAATCCGAAGTCCCCCGTTCGGCAGACGGCCCGCCCAGTCCGCCAGGTACTGTACCCGCTCGTGGATTAGCCAGTCGCGTGTAAGCAGAGTGTAGGGAACCCCCATCAGACGGGTCATCAACGAGTCGATCGAACGGGCACTGCTCGCGAGAATGTTCGGTAAGGCGGAAGCCATGCTGGCTGATACCTGGGGGAAGGCTGGTCGCGGTCAGTGCCTCAGCAGTTCCACGGCCACCGGCCGGGAACCCAGCACAAGATTATCGATCACCAGCGAATTGCGTTCGCTGCTAACAAACGGACGCAGCGTTTCACCAGTAACCAGGTCAGTAGCGATGACCTGTGCCGGCCGGGAGGCGAGGTCGCCACGCAACGTTACTGCGGCCTCAGCGGTTGCAGCATCGTCGTAAAACCCGGCGCTCCAGATGAAACCGGCATAGCCGCGCGGGGTTGCAAACCACGCCATTTGCGGACCGCTCACGGTGGCAGTTGCAGTTGCTTCCGAGTCCTGCCGCGCGCTGGTGATGTGGCCGGAAATAGTGAGAGTCGCCGGCGCCTTAATCAGATAATTCCAATTGGGGCCAAGAATTCGAGCTATTCTTTGCAGCGTGAAAAACGCGGGTTTCGGAACGTAGCCCGTAGCAGCGCTCGACACTATGCCGAAATTTTGCTCCGGATCGGATCGATCGGGGCCTTCATCGGCAATCTCATAAATCGACCACAGCCGCACTGCCTGGCTGAAACCGAGAATCATGCCCCGGGCATGAAAGGCCGCCTGTTCCCGCGGCGAAACGCAGTTGAATTGCTTGGGCCGGACTGCGGCCTCGCAGGTTGGGAATCCGTATTCAGTGACCCAGGTTTGCAACGAGCGGCCAAGGTATTTTCGGGGAAAGTCGCGGGACTGCTCGCGCAGGCTCGAAATCAAGCTGCCATTGGAGTCCGCGACTGCGACCCCGTCGCGCAGGTAGTTCTTCATGCCACCCCAGGGCACCTGTTCAGCAGGAAAGTGTCCGGAATAGGGATGGATCGAGACGCCATTGACCTCGGCAAAATCGTGGCCGCGACCCTGCATCGCGTAGACCAGCGCAGGACCTTCGAGATTCACCGAAACAATCGCGCCACTGTCTGCCTGCTTGATGGCGCGCGCGGCCTTGCTCATCAGCGTGACGAAGTTGTCGCGCCAGGGCGCGTCATCGCGGCCGTTCCAGGGACCACCGTAGCAGGCGCGAAAATCGAAATTCGAGGGTTCGTTCCAGATCTGATAAGCCGCGACGGGGTTATTTTTCAGCGCCTTGACGATCCACCTGCAGTAGCGCGCAAAAGCATCGGGGTCGAGCGGATTTGCGTACAGGCTGTTCTTGCGGAACAGCACGACCATCAACTTGATATTTGCTTCCGCTAGCTCGTCGAGGACGTGAGCGACCTCGGGCGAAAACGCATAGTGGCCGGGCGTCTTTTCGTTTTCCGCCCATTCGCCCGGAGGCCAGACTACCGCGCTCACCCCGAGCATCCGCATAAGCTTTATCTGCCGATCGTCAAGTTCCCGCGTTCGGCCCAATTTGACGACCATACCAAGGCCGCGCAATTGAACACCCTCCATTGGCGACGCGCTAGCTGGGTCCGGATTGGGCTCCGCGCCACAGCACGGGCGCACGCCAGCGAAGGTGAGAACCAGGACGGCGAGCGCTAACCCCGCAGAGTGCGGTGGGCGTCTCCTTTGCCCGAGGTAGGGCGGGCTAGCGTAATTAATCGTCAATTGCGGCTGCTTCCCAGCGTATCGACCGACAGCAATTCCCGGCTTATGTCGGCGAGCCGTTTGGCGCGCGCGCGCGTGCTCAAATTCTCTTCGACCAGCCGTGCCTGGGAGTTGCAGGCCAGCTCAAAACGCAGACGCTCGTCCGCGGCAAGTTCGTTGATCGCGCGGCGCATGGATTCGAAATCACCGGGCGCAACGTACCTGGCGCATTGGCCGTCGAAGTACTCTTCCAGGCCGCCGGTGCCGGTACAGATTACAGGCACGCCAAACAGCGCCGCCTCCGCCAGCACGGTGATGCCGGAGGCGTGGAGGTTGGGTTTGAGCGCAATAACTACCAGGTCGGCCCATTGGTAAAGTTCCGGCAGTTGCGCCGAAGTTGGATTCACTAATGTCAGATTGCTCGCGTGCTCGATCGCCCTGGCGCTGATTTTTTTTGCCCCGACGCGCAGCTCGAATTCTATCCGTCCGGAGGTGGCGGCGATAAGTGTTGCCCAGTCGCGATGCATGTCGCGGCCGAGCGAGAGAATTCGAATCGGCGTATGAATCGTCCGCCGCCGGGCCGCGACCATTTTAGCGAGATCGATACCGTATCGGACCACGCGTAACGATGCCTCGGGCAGGATTCGTTGCGCCGCGGTTAAATTGGCGTTGCATTGCACCGTCAGTAGATCGGCCGAGCGAAGCAGCCGCCTGTAAAGCCATCGTTTGGGCGCCCAGAATTGCGGCCAGCGGCCGAACAGCCAGACGCTCTGTGCGATGATCCGCGGCCGTGATGCGCGGGGGACCTTCCACAAGAGCGCCAGCACCGCCAGGCTCTCGAGTTCGGTGTGGGTCCATACTGCATCCGCCTCAAGTATCGCGCGCCGGTTGCGCCACGCGTGAATCAGGTCAAAGCCCAGGCATTTGCGAAGCCCTAGCCGCGCAAAACCGATGGGGCAGCTCTCCTGCGCGTCCATCGAATAGGTGACGATGCAGCCATTGTCCTGAGCGTGATAGTAGCCGTACGGTCTCGCCTCGTTGATCCCGGGTAATTCGCCCCGCGCCCAGCTCGCGCCGAAGCCGTGACCGAGGAACACGAAAACCCGAATTGGATTCGACGCGGGATGGTCCGCACTCGGGGTGGGCGGCTCGTTTGGCCCCGGCCCAAGGAGCTCTCGCGAAATCTCGATATGGCGCCGGGCAAATGCGCGCGAGTTTAGGTCGGCCTTCGCAACACGCGCTTGCGCACGGCGGGTCATGGCGAAGCGAAGGTCGGAGTTTGTCGACAACTGCTCGATTGCGCTGCGCAAATACTCAGGCGTGGCGAGCGGTACGTAACGGACCTCGTCGTCGGAAAAATATGCTCGCAGACCGCCGGTGTCGCTACAGATCACCGGAACGCCGAACAGCACTGCCTCGGTGACGACTGTAATGCCCGAAGCGTGAAGATTGGGTTTGAGCGGAACCACGACAAAATCGGCCCATTGGTAAAGTCGATCGGTTTCAATAACCGTGGTCGGCGCGACGATCTCGAGATTGGCGAAGTTGCGGCTCTTGCGCCGGAGCCGCGGACCAATGCGCTTGCCGCCCATTCTGACCTCCACTTGACTCCATCCGCCGAACGCCTTGATCAGAGTGTCCCAATCGCGATGCATGTCGTTGCCGAGGGACAGCACGCGGATAGGACGGGCGATCTCACGGCGCCGCGGCGGCCGCATCCGGCTCGAGTCGATCCCGAATCGCAGGAACTCAGAGCGCTGGCGTGGGAACAATTCACGCGCGACGCGAAGATTCTCGGGCGAGTGCACAGTCAGGATGTCGGCTTGCTCGATCAACCGCCGGTAGGCCAATCGTCTGAGTGATGACATGCGGCTCCATCGATCGAACAACCAGACGCTCTGTGCGATCAGCCGTGGTCGCCGCGCGCGCGCCAGGCCCAGCCGGAACAGCAGAAGCACCGCCAGGTACTCGAGTTCGGTATGGGTCCATACGACGTCGGCTCGCGCGATCTTTTCGCGATTTCGCCACGCGTGGATCAGGTCGAAGCCGAGCAGGCGCCGAAAACACATCCTCACGAAGCGCGTCAGGGGGGCTTCGGTGACATCCTCGGAATACTCAACTTCGCATTGGTCGCCGGCACAGTGGAAATATCCGTAAGGCAACTGTTCGTGGATGCCGGCGAGTTCACCCCGGGCCCAACGCTCCCGCCATTGCCGCGCCCCGAACGAATGCGCCAGGAGAACGAAAACGCGCAGCGGCTTGACTCGTGCAGGGTTTGGCTCAACTCGATATGCGGGCCTGCTCATGCTTTCCCCTTACCAATGGTTTGGACGAATGCGGAAAGAACTCCTGTGTTGCGCGGATCACGCGGGTCAGGCTGCGTCGATCACAGGCTTCGCGAGTATGCCATCGCTCGCGAGTTCGGTTGCGTTGGCACGTGTCTGCATCGAGCGAGCGACCAGCGCACGAAATTCGTGGCGGAAACGCGAGGCGCTGAAGCGCCCGGCGTTCCTCCTGATTTCGTTGGGATCCATCAACGGCATTCGCTCGAACCTCTCGAGCACCGCGAGCAGGCCTGCGGCACTCTGTTCGTGAAAAAGCACGCCGGTTTTTCCGGGCAGTACGATTTCAGCCGCACCGCCGCGTCCGAACGCGATAACCGGAGTGCCACTAGCCTGCGCTTCGACCAGCGCGATGCCGAAGTCTTCTTCGCCCGCAAAGACAAAAGCTTTCGCCCGCGCGAGATAGTCGCGCTTCGCTTCGTCCGATACGCGGCCGAGGAATTCGATGTTATGCGTGGCCCGGGCCTTCAGGGTTTGAAGCTGGGGGCCGTCGCCGATTACCAGCAGACGCCTGCGCGGGCTTTGCGCAAACGCCTCGACCACCAGATCCACGCGCTTGTACGGCACCAGCCGCGACAAACAAAGGTAAAAGTTCTCCCTGTTGCCGGCGACGCTGAACTTCTCGACGTCAACCGGCGGATAGATTACCTCGGCCTCGCGTCGATAAGCCTTCAGAATTCGCTGCGCGATAAACCAGCTGTTGGCTGCGAAATGGTCAACGCCGTTGGCGGTCCGCGTATCCCACATGCGCAGGTAATGCATCAGAACGCGCGGGGGCAGCGATCGCAGCCTATTGCCAGCAAGGTAATTTCGTTGCAAATCCCAAGCGTAGCGCATCGGACTGTGCACATAGCTGATGTGTGGCTGATAAGGCCGGCCAACCACGCCCTTGGCCACCGCATGCGAGCTCGAGATGATCAGGTCGTAATCCGCGAGATCGAATTGCTCGATCGCAAAGGGCATCAAGGGCAGGTACCAGCGAAAGCGCTTGCGCGCGAACGGCAGATTCTGAATGAAAGAGGTCATCACCCGGTGCCCGTCAAGGAACCCACGTTGATTCTCGGGCAGGAAATCTACCAGTGTGAACACGTCTGCTTGTGGAAATAACGCAAGAATCTCTGCCAATACCTGCTCGGAACCGGCATAGGTCTCGAGCCATTCGTGAATCGCGGCCACCCTCATGCGCGCCACATTCATACGGCGGCAACCGCGATCCGCGCAGCGTGGCGCTCGCAGCTCGTCTCAAACTCCAACTGCTTCATTCCGATCGGCCACCGGACGCAGAGGCTTTAACTTCGCAACGCGACCCTCGCGCTATTGCGTGCTCGTTGGACACGCGCTGCAGAAGGTCCCAGGTTCTTGCCGCTGTGGTTTCCCAGTTGAATTCACCGGCGCGCCGCAGCGCCTGCTCGCGCAATCTCATCCTCACGTCCGGCTTCGTGACCAGCATCTCAATCGCGTCGGCGATAGCCCGGCTGTCATGGGGATCGAGCGTGACTGCACCGGCGCCAACCACTTCCGGCAAAGCGGTCGAATTCGAGACGATCGGCACTGTTCCCGAGGCCATCGCCTCGAGGGCTGGAAGTCCGAAGCCCTCGTAGATCGACGGATAGAGCAGCGCGATCGCACCGCCATAGAGCGCCGGCAGACTCTCATCGGGGACAAATCCGGCGAAGTGGACCCGGTCCGGCGCCGGTCCCGGATTCGTGGCGCTGAAGATATGGTTGCGGCCCGCTCGTCCTGCCACGACCAGCCACGTGTCCGACGGCAAGCGCCCGACGCATCGCGACCACGCTTCGAGTTGCCCGCGGAGATTCTTGCGCGGCTCGAGCGTTCCGAGGCTCAGAACATAGCGCGGAGACGGGATACCCAACTGCTTTATCACCGCCACGATTTCTTCGGATACGGAGGGCCGAAACCGCCGATCGACGCCATTTGGAATCACGGCGATTTTTGCCGGGTCTGCCCCGGCCGTCTCGACCAGCCGGCTTTTTGTGAACTCGGATACCGCAATCACCCGGCGCGCGCGCCGTACAAGGCCTGGCACCATCCATCGGTACCAGCCGGAGAATTTCGGCGAGAACCATTCGGGATGATCGAGCGGGGCGACATCGTGGACTGTCACTACCTGGTGTCGGAGCAACAGCGGGCCGGTGTTGGCTGGACTCCACAGCAGGCGGGAACGGATCTGCGCCGGCAGCCAGCACTGCTCCCAAACATGTCCCCTGATTCCCTGTAACGGCTTGGCCGGCGCGACCCTCTGCAGCTCCTCGCCGAAGCGGGCGCACAGTTCGCCTATGTAGCGCTGAACACCGCTCGGGTCGGCGGACATTGAGCGCAAATTGACGACGATTCCTTCGTCGCAGTTGCCAATTTTCCCCAGATTCACGGTGGGTGCAGCTGCCGATACCGCCAGCGCAGCTCGCGTCAGGAAAAATTCAAAGCCGGCACGAGTTCGCTGCGTTCGTCTGCCGACATCACGCAAAACCAGGTGGTGGTACCCACCGCCGCCAGCGCCAGCACAAGGTAAAGCGCCCGCGGACCTATCGCCGCAGGCAGAAGCGCGCCGCCCGCAAGGGCGAACAGGCCCATCGCGAGCATCGCGGCGTTCTTCTTAATCGCGCGATACGACTTGGGCAACGCACGCCAGGTCATCGCATGGAGCACCGAGCAATTGAACGCACAGCGACAGGTCCATGCGAGCGCCGCTCCTTCCAGGCCGTAGAGCCGGATCAAAACGTAAAGCAGGGGTAGATAGACCGGTGCTTCGAACAACACCAGCTTGGCCGGAAAGTCAGGGCGATGGGCCACTAGCAGAGTCCACGGCATCCGCGCGAGACTACTGAACAACACTCCGACCGCGAGCCATTCAAGTACCACCGTGCTGTGTGCGGCAAAGCGTGCGTCAATCCAGAGGGTGAGAATCTGGCGCGAGAACAGCATCACCATCAGCACCGGCGTGAAGATGACCGGAAACAGATAGTGGCCGGCCTTTTCCAACAATTCCATGGCGCGCCGGCCGTCGCGTTTCATGCTCGAGGCGTAGGCGGGAAACAGCGCGCTGTTCAACGCGTCAGGTATCAGCCACAGCCGGATCACCATGTCGAAGGGTGTCGCGTAATACGCGACCGCGTTCATCGAAACCATTATGCCCAGAATGAAACGATCGGAATAAAGAAACAGCGGGTCGGTGACGTTGCAGACCGAGATCCAGCCGCCAAACGTGATCAGCGGACGAATTACGCTTCTGCTCATGCGAAAACGCAGCGTAAGAAACGGCATCACCTGGCTGCAGCAGTAGAAATAGATCAACCACGCCAGTGCCCGGCTGACCACGAGAAATCCGACAATCGCTGTCAGGTTGCGCGAATAGAGAGACACGATCGCCGGGCCGGCGAACGACAGCGCTCCAACCGCAATCTGGATCTTGTTGATCACGTCGAACCGCTGGTAAGCGCCGAGCGTGCCGCGGAAACAAGCCACGCTGACCACGAACGGCAACGCGAGCGCAAACAGACGGAAAGCCGTGCAAGTCTGTTCACGCAATTCCACCGGCACCGCGAGCCATGAATAGGCCAGCGGCCGGGCCAGGAGCGCGAGCATCAGGGCTCCACACAGACTCGACCCCATCAATAATGCGAAGCCGGTGTGAAAAAG
>DATJOQ010000143.1:0-7795 GCA_035506935.1 Binataceae bacterium (SeqCode)
AAATGATCAGGCTAAGCGTCGGCATAGAGCATATCGACGACATCATTGCCGACTTGGACCGGGCCCTTGACATCGCAAAGTAAGGACACCGCCGAGGTCTTGAATCATCATGGCGACTGAACCTGCTGGATGCGGTCCCGAGCATGGTGATAAGACGCTCGTCGTCGGCATCATCAACAACATGCCCGACTCTGCGCTCGAATCGACCGAGCGCCAGTTCCGCAGCGTGCTGTCAGACGCTTATTCACAGTTGCCGATTCGGTTGAGACTGTTTTCGTTGCCTGAGCGCGAACGTTCGGAAAACGGCCGCCTATATGTCGAGCGGTTCTATGAAGATATCGGTTCGCTATGGCGAACGAGCCTCGACGGCTTAATCGTGACTGGCGCGGAACCGCGGACCGAGCACCTGTGCGATGAGCGCTACTGGTCGACTTTGGCCAGGGTCGTCGACTGGGCAGGCGAGAGCACGACTGCCGCCATCTGGTCGTGTCTCGCCGCGCATGCTGCCGTCCATCACCTCGACGGAATCGAACGGCGACCCTTCGCCACCAAGCTTTCCGGTCTGTTCGAATGCGCCAAGGTCGGCGAACATGCGATCATGCGAGGGATACCCGCGCGATGGCGGATGCCGCACTCAAGACAGTACGATCTCTCAGAGCCGGAGCTGATCTCGCGCGGTTATCACATCCTGTCTGCGTCTCGTGCGGCCGGAGCCGATATCTTCGTCAAACATGTGAAGAGCTTGTTCGTCTTCGTGCAGGGTCATCCGGAATACGAACCTGACACACTGATGCGAGAATACCGCAGGGACATTCGCCGGTTCATCGCAGGTGAACGAAACGAGTATCCTGAAATTCCGCGCGGCTATTTCGACGAGGAAACTGAAGCCAGGTTCGAGCGCTACCGCGATAGTATCGGCATGGGGAGCAAAGATATCGCAGCCGCCTCGTCCGTGCCGTCGCCCGAGGGATCTTTGACTTTCGCCTGGCGGGAGGTGGCACTTCGCCTATACTCCAACTGGTTGTCCTTTCTATGCGCGCAGAAGAACTCGAATCGCGGTGCGGATAAGGCCTCCACTTTGAGTGCGCCGCCAGCCGCGTGAGCAGCATCGCTGAGATCGCCTCCCCAGTCGACGCCATGAATCCAGCGCGACATTCGCGAAGCGATGCGCTGCACAAACTCGACGCCGTTCCATCCGCACTGTTTCCGTCGACAGCGGAAAAGGAACGCGTGGAAGCGCGGCTGACTGAAGAGTTGATCCGCGCAGGCGAGCGGGTGATGAAAGGCTCAGTCGTGCCGACCCTGGACTTCGACGACTTTCAACGCGAGCTCGCCCGATTCGATCTCTGTACACCGGTACCGCTCGATGCGCTGCTATCGTGGACCATCGCGCAGATGGAGTCCGGGCTGGTCCACGTCACCCATCCGCGATACTTCGGATTGTTCAATCCCCTGCCGACTTTCCCCGCGCAATGCGCCGATCGCATTGCGGCCGCGTTCAATCCGCAGCTCGCGACCTCAACCACCTCGCCCGTCGCGGTGGAAATCGAGCGGCACGTGATCGGATCCGTCGCGCGACGAGTTGGCTTTCCATCCGATGCTGCTGGTCATTTCACATCGGGGGGATCGGAGGCGAACTACACCGCAATCATCTGCGCGCTGACAACTGCAACACCGAAATTTGTGGTTGACGGAGCGCGGGCGTTCGACGGGCCGCCGGTATTTTATGTTTCAAGAGAGTCTCATCTGGCGTGGCTCAAGATCGCGCACCAAGCTGGCGTCGGCCGCTCAGCGGTGCGGCTCATTGCCACCGACGGATGCGGGCGAATGGATGGGACGGCTCTCCGCGAAACCATAAGGCGCGACCTCGCCAATGGATGTGTTCCGGTCATGATTGCAGCGTGCGCAGGCACCACCAACGCCGGAATGATCGATCCTCTCGAGGACTGCGCCGAAATCGCACGAGCGTACAGTCTTTGGTACCACGTGGACGCTGCATGGGGAGGTGCGTTGATCGTTTCGGAGCGGCTGCGCGCCGCGCTCGCAGGTATGGAGCAGGCGGACTCCGTCACGATCGATGCCCACAAATGGTTTGCCACCACGATGGGCTGCGGAATGTTCATCACGCGGCAGCCCCAGGTATTGTCTTCGGCGTTTCAGGTGGCGACCGATTTTATGCCGTCGAATGTGCCCAGCCTCGACCCCTACGTGACGACGGCGCAATGGTCGAGGCGTTTTCTCGGCTTGCGGCTCTTCCTTTCGCTCGCAGCCGCTGGATGGGAAGGTTATCGAGTCCATGTCGAGCGAGCGGTGGAACTCGCGGAGATGCTGAAGGCGAAGCTTGCCGCCGAGAATTGGACCATCGTCAATTCGTCACCGCTCGCAGTGGTTTGCGCAGAGCCTCCTCCCGGCGCCGATGAGATCAAGGCGATTGCTCGGCGGGTCGTAGCCTCCGGCAACGCATGGATCGCGGGGACGGTGTTCGAGGGCCGCGAAGTGATCCGCGCCTGCGTAACGAATGGCGAATCCACGCCAGCCGATGTCGTCGAACTGGTGCGGTCCCTGTCTAACGCGACACGAAAAACTCGTTAAAGCGTACTATTTGGCCGCCGCGCACTTCGACTAGATCTATAAGCTCGGTGGGAACGGTCGCGCCGGTAATTCTGGACTGGACGTTCGCGGGCCAATATACGGCGACCTCGGGATCGTCGATCAGGATTGAAATAATGCCGAGCTCGGTCGTGCGGAATGCTTTGATCAGCAGTGCCAGAAGTGGACGGAATTCGCTGGCTCCGCTTGCGATGACGCCGAGCGGATTCGCTGGAGTGGCGCCCGCGATTCTGACTTCGGCTTCATGCACAAATGATTGACACACCTCCTGCAGATCATCACGAGCTTTGGCGGCGTATAGCTTCCGCATCAACTGCTCGATTTCAGCCCGAATCATCTAAGAAAGTGCGACGCGGGATGCTTTTTGGATCCTCGGAATATAAGTCAGGATTGATTGAGCAGCTTGGTCACCAGGCGGCTGATGGTCAAAATCGATCGAAAGTTGGCCAAAGTCAATTCGCTCACTGGGATCTCCACGGCGAACTCGTCTTCGACCAGCAAAACCAGCCGCACCGCATCCAACGAAGTCAAGCCCACTTCGAGCAGAGTATCGTTCGTGGAAATAGCGCGTGCTATCGAGCGTTCATCGACGAGGCGCTGAACCACCGTGATGATGCGCTCTGCTGCCGAAACGCTGTAGTCATCTATCGAGTCTGTGCCCATCGGATCGCCATTCATTTTCGTCAAGGATCCCCTTTCAGGATAGCGAGTTATCGCAGTTCTGAGTGGGGCTGGATGTGAACTCTCACCTGCGTGGCGGATCTCGAGGTTCAACTTAACCCTCTAACGTCGCTGAGTGCTCGCGGTCAAAAAAGCCAATTTAGCAGTAAAACTGCTGGTCGGGGTTATAATTTACTTCAAATTGCCGCATCGCCGCGTAGGTTCTGAGCCGTGGAGATCACACTGAACCGAGCTGAGGATGCTGCTCGCCAGAACGGCAATGGCCACGAGGCTGCGATTGGCGCCGGCCGGACGCGCTCGGTCGGCTTCGATCTTTCGTCCCGGATCAATTCAGTCGTCGCGGTCGCTCGCGTTAATGCCGATGCCGTTGATCGCGAAGCCCGGTTTCCCGAAGAGGCATTCGCCGCCGCGCGAGAGCATCGGCTGCTCGGCATGATGGTGCCAATTGCGTTTGGCGGGGAGGGGGCCAGCGTTTCTGATGCTGTTGACGTTTGCTACACGCTCGCGCGCGCATGCGCCTCGACGGCGATGATTTTCGCGATGCACCAGATAATGGTCGCGATCCTGGTTCGGCATGGTCAGTCGAGCCCGTGGCATCTCGAGCTGCAGCGCCGGCTGGCCGAGGAACAACTACTGTTTGCTTCCTCGACCACCGACGGCGAGGGTGGCGGCGATTTGCGCGCCAGCTCGTGCGCGGTCGAAACGGACGGTTCCCGAATCTCGTTGACCAAGAGCGCGACCGTGATGTCCTACGGCGCGTATGCGGACGCCGTGCTGACGACGGCGCGGCGTGCGATCGACGCCGCGCCTTCCGACCAAGTGATCGTGGCGTTCACCAAGGATCGGTGTGAGCTCGAACCGATTCGCGCCTGGGATACGCTCGGCATGCGGGGAACTTGCAGCGCGGGTTTCACGCTGAAGGGGCGCGGGGTGGTCGAGCAGGTACTGCCCGAGCATTTTCAGAACATACAGTCACGCACGATGATGCCGGTGGCGCATCTGACATGGTCTGCCGTGTGGTGTGGCATCGCCGCGGAGGCGGTCGAACGCGCGCGACGATGTTTGCGTGCCGCCTCGCGCCGAACGCCAGGCGGCCAACCTCCTACCGGCGTGAGCCATCTGACGCGAGCCATCATGTCGCTCGCCGTTCTGACCAGTGCGCTGAAATCAGCGCTCCAAAATTTTGAGAGTTCATCCGCGGCGGACGGAGAGGTTGATTCGCTTGACTCCCAAAATGCGATGAATCTCCTGAAGGTCACCGCTTCAGAAATGGCCACCTCGATCGTGGTGGGCGCGATGCAAGCCGGCGGGCTTTATGGATATCGCAATGACGGTGAGTTTTCTGTTTCTCGTCACCTGCGTGACGTTCTGTCGTCGTCAATCATGATCAACAACGACCGCATACTTGCGAATTCTGGCGCAGCCTCTTTCCTGGCCAACATCCCGGCGTCGTTGCGGAGTTAGGGGGAGGCAATGTCTCAGTCAGCTGCTTATGAGTCTGTTCAAGCCGGAACCAAAGAAAATAGAGCGAACGATCTAGGAATGACGGAAGCTCTTCTTGTGCCGGTGGGAGTGAACGGCGTTTACGCCCGCACCGCTCTTTTCGAGCAGGTCGTTGAGAGCCTCTCCGCGTGTATCAGCGGGTGGCGTGAGCCCGAGACCGAGGTGTTGAGATTTCCGCCCGTGATGAGTCGCGCGCAGCTCGAGCGATCAGGCTACCACCACAATTTTCCGCACTTGCTCGGCTGCGTCAGCAGCCTCGAGGGTGACGAAGCCTCGATCCACACCGTGGCCAATCGCCCGGATTGGTCCGATCACCTCGCTGCTTCCGGCCTAGTACTGTCACCGGCCGCCTGCTACCCGGTCTATCCGCTCGCGGCGGCGCGGGGATTCGTGCCGCCCGAGGGTCTCCGCTTCGATGTCGCTTCATACTGCTTTCGTCATGAGGCGACGCATGAGCTCGGTCGTCTGCAGTCATTCCAGATGCGCGAGTACGTCTGCATCGGAAAACCCGAAACGGTGCTCGACTTTCGCGAACGATGGATTGCGAAGAGCGAGGAGCTCGCCGGCCTGCTTGGTCTGAGCCATCAACTCGCGCCCGCGAGCGATCCTTTCTTCGGCAGGGCGGGTCGATTGGCAGCCCTGAGCCAACTGCAACGGGCGCTCAAATTCGAAATGCTGATACCGGTGCGCTCCGAAGAAGACCCGACCGCTTGCATGAGTTTCAACTACCACCTCGATCACTTTTCCGCGGTGTGGCAGTTCAAGTCCGAAGACGGGGAACCGATCCATTCGGGTTGCGCTGCGTTCGGTATCGATCGGCTGGCACTGGCGCTCTTCGCGGCGCATGGGATCGACACGGCGAAGTGGCCTCGCACCGCCAGGGTAACACTCTCTCTCTGACCACGCTTCCTCAACCGAGTGCCGAGATAGTCGATCGAGGTTTGACCAGCCAACGGGATGCCCGAGGACGTCGTCCCGCGATGCCAACCCTCTTCGCCCGATTTCTGTCGCACGAGCGAAGGCCCTACCTCAGTCCATATTTACTCAGATTTCGGAGGTGCTGGTGAGTGTGCACTTCGGTAGTTCCAGGGATTTCGTACAGAAGAAGAGCCGTAGGGGGAAAGCAAATGGCGTCCCCTTTGGCGTTTTTGAAAGCGGGTCCTCGCGTCATGCCGATCTCATCAAGCCAGACCGGAATGGCGGACGCATGCCTTAGTACGCAGAAACACTCATCCAGCGGGATATCGCATTGGCCGCGACCGCGGCCTTAAATCCACGCCGAAGGAATCTCTAGTGAAAATTGATGCGATAAACGACCTCGCCGGTTGGCCGGCGGCGGCGTCCTATCAGAATGCTGAGCCGTTTCCGCATGCGGTAATCGATGGCCTTTTACGGCCTGAGCTTGCTGCGGATCTCTCTCGCGTTTTTCCCAAACCGTCGGATAATCGCTGGTACCGATACTCGAATCCGCTCGAGCGAAAACTCGCTTGCAACGTTCCGGCAAATACTCCGCCGGCTATATGGGAGGCCCTACAGTTCTTCAATTCATCCGCGTGCCTCAAGCTGTTCGCGGCTCTGACCGGCATTCAAAACCTCGAGTCGGATCCCGGGCTTCACGGCGGCGGAATGCATTGCATCACGTCAGGCGGCAAGCTCGACGTCCACGTCGACTACAGCATACATCCGATACTAAAACTCGAGCGTCGCTTGAATCTGATTTTGTATCTGAACCCTGGATGGGACGAAGACTGGGGCGGTGAGCTTCAACTATGGGACGCGAAGATGACGCGATGCGTCCGGAAGGTCGCGCCGCTTTTCAACCGCGCGGTTATCTTTGACACGGGGCCCGCTTCCTTTCATGGCCATCCCGAGGAATTGCGTTGCCCTGAGAACGAGTGCCGCAAATCACTCGCTGTTTACTATCTCACGACTCCCAGACCCGAAGCTGAAGAGCGGTATCGCGCTCGCTTCGTGGCTCGGCCAGGCGACGAAGAAAATTCCGAACTGGAGGAGTTGCGGCGGCTTCGGTCTGGTTTGGAGACAGGCTCGGCTGTGTACCGCGTACGCGAAGGGTAGCCGAGATCGGAACGGTGGCTAGCCGGGCTTAACGGAAGAATCTCAACGAAGAAGGGTTCAAGGCGAAATGGATCTCTTACAACGCGTCGAGGGGAATACGCTTGTTCTCAAGGTTTTTGTCCGGCAACTCAACGCGGCGTCCGCCAGCGTATTGCGGCGTCGCATTGCCAAGCTCGCGGGAAGCGGAAGCCGGCGGTTGGTCCTGGACATTTCGGAGGTCGAGACGATCGATTCGAACGGCCTGAGCGCGCTGGTTTTCGCTCTCAAGCGGCTCCAGTTTCACAACCTGCGTAACTTCGCGATCAGCGGTCCGCGCGAGAGCGTTATGAGTATGCTCAAGCTGACGCGCTTATACCGGGTCTTCGACATATTCCCGAATTGCGAGCAGGCAATCGCGGCACTTGGCAGCTAACTGTCAAGCCGAGGCGCTCATCGATGGAAAATGTATCCAGCGAACAAAATGAATTCACCGCTTAATCATTTGACCAAGACTATCAGCAAGCCAGTTCGTGGTGCGATCGGCATCCGCTCGTTGACGATACTCACAGTCGCGCTTGGCCTATTCCTCGCGGGATGCGCGGATACAAATCCGCCCCTTGGCCAGCATACTGGCGCGACGGCTTTACAGGGGAAAAGTTGTAACCCCTATTGCGATACTGCCCCTGCGCTAACACCGTCCGCTCTCAAGGCCGTCACTGAGTTTCGTGACGCTCCCCAGACTCAGTACCAGCTAGGACCCGGTGATTCGATCGGAGTAACCGTCTGGGACCATCCAGAACTATCAGGTCCTCGGGTTGTTGGTCCTGATGGAGTCATCCAGGTAGGTCTTATAGGTTCCGTCAAGGTCGCTGACCTAAACGCCGATGAAGCGGCGAAAAAGCTGACTGCGGCCCTTTCGGACGACTACGTCGCTCCGATCACCAGC
>DATJOQ010000144.1:0-5998 GCA_035506935.1 Binataceae bacterium (SeqCode)
CTTGTGTCAACCGGGTTTATCGTGATCGTCACGGATTGCGAGACAGGCCTAATTGATTCGCCTCCACCCATTTGTTACATAAGAATATGGCGCAACAATCCATCCAGACATCCAGCGCCGCAATCCGCATATCAATGGGGCCTGCAATCGACGCAGGCTCTTCGTTTTTCTTGAGGAGAAGACTATGGCGCATCAGGAGCTCCGCGAGGCTCTGACTTTCGACGACGTGCTCTTGCTGCCGCTGGCATCCGACCTACTGCCGCATCAGTGTGATGTTGGGACTCTGCTGACCCGCAAGATCCGGCTCAACATTCCACTGGTCGCAAGCCCGATGGATACGGTAACGGAGTCCCGTACCGCGATAGCAATCGCGCAGAGCGGCGGTATTGGTTTTATCCATCGCAATCTGTCGATTGAGCAGCAAGCGGCCGAAGTCGCGACGGTGAAGAAATTCGAGAGCGGCATGATCGTGGATCCGGTTACCGTGCATCCCGATCAGCGAATCGAAGATGCGCTCGCGATAATGAATCGCTTCAAGATCTCGGGTTTGCCCGTGGTGGTCGAGGGCGGCAAGCTGGTTGGTATTCTGACCAATCGCGATTTGCGATTTGAGAAGCGCCTCGACAAGCCGGTGCGCGAAGTGATGACGACCAAGGTGATTACCGCCAAGCCCGGCACCGATATGGAAAAGGCCAAGGAGATGCTGCAGGCCTATCGTATCGAAAAGCTGCCGCTGGTCGATGACCAGCAAAGGCTGCGCGGCCTGATCACGGTCAAAGATATGGACAAGGCCGAACGCCATCCCAATTCCTGCAAGGATTCGATGGGCCGATTGCGGGTTGGAGCGGCGATCGGGGCGGTGGGCGATCGCGAGGAACGCGTGGCGATGCTCAAGCGGGCCGGAGTCGACGTGCTGTGTATCGATACCGCGCACGGCCATTCACACAACGTTATCGAGGCGGTGAGGGTGACCAAGCGCGAATGCCCCGAAATCGAAGTCGTTGCCGGAAGCGTCGCGACCGAGGAAGGCGCGCAGGCGCTGATCGAGGCCGGCGCAGACGCGCTGCGTGTCGGTATGGGTCCGGGTTCGATCTGCACCACACGCGTGGTCGCGGGAGTCGGCGTGCCGCAGATTACCGCGATCATGGAATGCGTCGCGGTGGCCGAGCCGCGCCGGATTCCGGTAATCGCCGACGGCGGGATCAGATACTCGGGCGATATCACCAAAGCGCTTGCGGCGGGCGCGTCAAGCGTGATGATCGGCTCGCTGTTCGCGGGCACCGAGGAAAGTCCCGGTGAAACCATTCTCTATCAGGGCCGGACCTACAAGCTTCATCGCGGGATGGGATCATTGGGCGCGATGACCGAGCGCATGCGTGATCGATACGGTCAGTCGGATGTCCCCGATACCAAGCTCGTGCCGGAGGGTATCGAAGGACGCGTGCCGTACCGGGGCTCGCTATTCTCCACGATCGATCAGCTCATCGGCGGATTACAGTCAGGGATGGGCTACTGCGGCGCGCCTAACCTTGTAGAACTTCGCCGACGCGCTAAATTTATTCGCGTCAGTGATGCCGGGCAGCGCGAGAGCCACGTTCATGACGTGTTCATCACCAAGGAGGCGCCGAATTACCGGAGCTAGCCGTCAAGCCGCACGAAGTTGTTTCCCGAAGTCAGCCCGAAGTCAGATTGCCCGCGCACTGGGTGCCGTAAATCGTCGCCGCTTCCGTTTGCCAAGCGCTGCCGGTGGCGGTGCCGTTCCTTGGGCGTGTTCTTCGAATGCAGCTCCTGCTAAACCAGGTTTGTCCAGTCAATGAGTAAAATCAGAGTTGGAGTTATTTTTGGCGGCCGCTCGGGCGAACACGAGATTTCGCTTCGCTCCGCGCTCACGGTAATGAACGCGATGGATCCAGCGAAGTATGAAGTCGTGCCGATCGGAATCTCGCGCGACGGACGATGGTACTTTCGTTCTGATGCGATGCGCGTGTTGAGTGACGCTACTCAAAAACAGGGCGAGCTCGACGGCAGTGGCGTCCCGGTGAGCTTGTTGCCGCATCCTGCCGGCGGCGGTTTGGTGCGCTATTCGGGCGAGGCTGTAGTATCGAATACTGGAACTGAGTGGAGCTCTCCAATCGACGTGATCTTTCCGGTTTTGCATGGCACCTATGGCGAAGACGGCACCGTGCAGGGACTGCTCGAGTTGGCGGGCATCCCTTACGTAGGTGCGGGCGTGCTCGGCTCCGCGGTGGGGATGGACAAGGAAACGCAAAAGCGCGTGCTGCGCGATTGCGGCATTCCGGTGGTGCGGTTCCTCGCGCTCACGCAGCGCGAGTATCGCGAGCAGCCGCGTTTGGCTTCGCGTCTTGCCGATGAGCTCGGCTATCCGGTTTTCGTCAAGCCCAACGCCCTGGGCTCATCGATCGGAATCCGCAAGGTGAAACATGTCGGCGAGTTGGCCGCCGCACTGGAGGACGCGTTTCAGTACGATCGGAAGGCATTGATCGAAGCTGCGTGCGAAGGCCGCGAACTCGAATGCTCGGTGCTGGGCAATGACGAGCCGGAGGCGTCGCTGCCGGGCGAAATTGTGGTCGGCCGCGAGCACGATTTTTATAGCTACCAATCGAAATATCTCGATCCCGATGGAGCTGAATGCAAGATTCCGGCTGCCCTGCCGGCGGCGGTAGTAGACCGGATTCGCGCGCTCTCGATCGCGACTTTCAAGGCGCTCAACCTACGCGGGATGGCACGGGTGGATTTTCTTGCGCGCCGCGATCTGAGTGAAATCTACGTAAACGAGGTCAACACGATTCCGGGGTTCACTTCGATCAGTATGTATCCCAAGTTATGGGAAGCGTCCGGCCTGCCGCTTCCACGATTGATCGATCGGCTGATCGAGTTGGCAATCGACGAACATGCGAGCCGCGCCGCTCTCAAGTTCAGCTATCAACCCAAATGATGATCACCGAACTTTAATCGGCCTTGCCACCGCGACCGCAACGCAACTCGATGACCAAGCTTCTGATCGCGAGCACCAATCCGGCGAAGCTTGCGGAATATAAAAGGTTGCTGGCCGATTTCGCGCTCGAGCCGATCTCGTTGCGCGAAGCGGGAATCGAAGATCAGCCGGAAGAAACCGGGATCAGCTTCGCCGAAAACGCGATTTTGAAGGCGCGCTACTATTTTGCGCGATCGCAAATAGCGACGCTGGCGGACGACGGCGGCTTGGAAATCGACGCGCTTGGCGGCGAACCCGGCGTTCGCTCTCATCGATGGCTCGGGGACGTCACCAATCCCGACCACGCGTTGGTCGCCGAAGTGATCCGGCGGATGGAGCACATCGCCGATGATCGCCGCAGCGCGCGCCTTCGCAACGCGCTCGCGCTGGTCTATCGTATCGGCGGCGAGCTGCGCGAGCACGTTACCGAAGGAACCCTCGACGGCGTTATCGCGCGCGCGGCGTATCCAGTGATTACACCGGGCTTCCCCTATCGATCGGTGTTGCTCATGCCGGATCGCGGATGCTTCCTGGCGGAGCTGAGTGAAGAAGAGCAGGCGCGGATGAGCCAGCGGCGGATCGCGATCGAACGTGCGCGATCCTGCTTGGCGGAAATCGCAGCGGCCGTTTGACGAGGCGGGCTCGAGGCGAGAGATAGCGATTGGCCATGCTTCGAATCGTGGTGAGCGGGCTGGTCGCGACGTATCCGCTCGGGGGAGTTTTCTGGGACTACCTTCAGTACGTGCTCGGATTCCACAAACTCGGCCACGACGTTCTGTACCTCGAAGACTGCGGCCGATGGTGTTACGACCCGCAGCAGCAGACCTTTGTCGAAGCGAGCGAAAGCAGCGCGGCGTATCTGGCCGAGCACATCGCAAGGCTCGATCCGGAACTCCGCGAGCGCTGGTTTTTTCGCGACGTGAGCGGCAATACGTACGGCCGCACCTGGCAGCAGGTGGTTGAGTTCTGCCGCTCAGCCGATTTGCTTGTCAATGTCTCGAACTCATGCCTCATGCGCGACGAGTACTTCGCGGCTTCGCGCGTGGCGTTTATCGACAGCGATCCGATGTACACGCAGGCTTCCGTGAGAAAGCCGGAAGACGGAAGCGATGACGGCGGGGCCGCGGAGGGCAGGATGGAGACGCTTCGCGAGCACGATGTGTTCTTCACCTTCGGCGAGAACGTCGGCGATCCTGATTGCCGGATTCCAACTGAGCCGCTGAGTTGGATCGCGACGCGCCAGCCGATCGTTCTCGACTGCTTCCGCGATGCGAGCGTGCCGCTGCCCGCGCGAAGACGTGTGCTGACCACGGTCGCTTCCTGGGAGCCGAGCGAGAAGGGGCCGATGCTCGGCGCAGTGAGATATCGCGGCAAGAGCGCCGAGTTCGAACGCTTCATCAACCTTCCGTCTTCAAGTCCATTGCCGATGGAACTGGCGATGAGCGGGCCGGCTCCGCTCGAGCGATTACGCGAAGCGGGCTGGCGCGTTTTCGACGCCTACGATATTTCCGCCGACGCCTGGCAGTACCGCGACTATCTAGCTAATTCGTTGGGCGAATGGAGCGTGGCGAAGAACGCCTACGTGCTGAGCCGCAGCGGATGGTTTTCCTGCCGCAGCGCCTGCTATCTCGCCTTGGGCGTTCCGGTAATCGTGCAGGACACCGGCTTCAGCCGTCACATTCCCACTGGCGAAGGTATCCTGTCGTTTTCAACCTTGGACGAAGCGCGAACGGCGATCGAGAAACTGACGGGCGATCCCGATCGTCATGCGCGCGCCGCGCGCGAGCTCGCCGCGGAATATTTCGCTTCGGAAAAGGTTCTCGCGCAACTGGTCAAAAGCGCTTTGGTTTAACCGCGCTGGCTGGATTTAGCGAGTTGGTCGCAGCGAATGCGTTCGCGCGCGACGATTGCTGTCGCCAAGCTAATCTTGACGCGACCGTTTCCTCCCGTTAGGACTCTATCAGTACTACGGTCATGGCTAACGCCGCATCCTTGAAGTTCCCGCCTTGCGTCTTCCTGGCGTTAGCAGTGCTTTTACTCGCGGGCGCAACGGTAACGACGCCGCTTAGCCGGGCGAGACTCAATTTTTCCCCCAACGTCAATCAGCTTCACGAGGGGATTTCCCGGCATACCGTGCTCGAGGTCACTGCGGGCAGCTTCGATTTTACACCCGTTTGCAGATCCTTTGTGACCGACTACTTGCATCAGGTAACACGAGCGCAACAATACGATTATCAAGTCGCACGTGCTCGCCAGCCGGATAATTGGCCGATCGAGTTTTCAAGGATCTATCGGCGTATCCCACCCTTGCAATCCGGCGATCCGGAACTCAGCGCTTAGCGTTTCGTGTCTGGGCGGGCCAGCCACCTGAAAATGCAGGCGCTGAGCTCACGGGCAGCCGCTCATCACGAATGAGCGGGAATTGAAATGCTCGAAATTAAAAAATTCTTTGTCCGATTGACCGCGACGATGACTCGATGCGGGCACTGGAGTACGCAATTGAAGTTGCAAGGAAGTACAAGTCGACGCTTTACCTTCTGCACGTGGCGCGCGTCCCGCTCTCGGATATGAATACTCCAATCGCAATCGAGCCCGATCCGCACTGGCAACGGGAAGCCCGGCGCAGTCTCGAGCTGATAGCTCGCGAACAGCTCGAAGGCAGAGTGGTTCACGAAGTGATTGTGCGCCAAGGCGTTCCGGAGAGCGTAATCGGGCAAGCGGCGGCCGAGCTGCCGGCCGACCTGATAGTGCTTTCCACGCACGGCAGGTCTGGGTTTGCCCATCTGTTTTTGGGCAGTATCGCGGAAACAGTTATCGACGAGACTCAGTGCCCGGTGCTGGTGGTGCCGATTCCGGACGCGGAGCGGTCCTCCGACGATTCGCAGAAATCGTGATCGCGCTCGTCTTGCTCGCTGATACGCGCTGGTTTGAGATGGAGAAATCGGAGAACGTTAAATGCCTAAGTTCGCACTGCGCAATCCGTACACGATAATCGTCGGCGCT
>DATJOQ010000145.1:0-7068 GCA_035506935.1 Binataceae bacterium (SeqCode)
GACCTCGAGCACTTCCGCATGATGGTCCAGAAGCTCGAGCGCCGGACCCAGGGGCTCACACTTGGCAAGCAGCAGGGCGCCCTTGCGGAGACGTTGCTTGAGTTCGGCGGGCGCACCGGTTGCGACGATTTTGCCCCGATTGATCAACGCCAGGCGATTACAGTACTCGGCCTCGTCCATGTAATGGGTCGACACGAACACGGTTACGCCGCCGGCGGCCATGTCGTGAATCAAATCCCAGAACAGGCGGCGCGAGATCGGGTCGACTCCCGAGGTTGGCTCGTCAAGAAACAGGATCGCGGGGCGATGCAACACCGCGCATCCGAGCGCGAGGCGCTGTTTCCATCCGCCAGCAAGAGTTTTTGTCAGATCGCGTTCGTGCCCGGCCAGCCCGGCCATCGCGATGGCGTCGCGGATGCGTGCGTCCACGATATCGAGCGGCACGCTGTAGAGCCCGGCGAAAAACTGCAGGTTCTCGATCACCTGGAGGTCGTTGTAGAGCGAGAATTTCTGCGACATGTAGCCGATACGCTGGCGCACGGTATCGGGCGCGGCGGCTACGTCGAAACCGGCGACGATCGCTTTGCCCGCGGTCGGCCGCAGCAAGCCGCACAGGATTCGGATGATGGTCGACTTGCCGGCGCCGTTGGGTCCGAGGAAGCCGAGAATCTGACCGCGCTCGGCGGAGAAGCTGACGTCGTCGACCGCGGTGAAGTCGCCGAAGCACTTTACCAGGTTCTGGACATCAACCGAGACGGCCCCGGCGCGATCGCTGCCGTTCATATCAGTGTTCGCCTTGCACGTAGGCCACGAACAGATCTTCGATCGTGGGCTCGCTCGGCGTGATTGCGTCGAACGGAATCGACCCTGCTTCGAGGCTTTGCCGCAGTTGCGGCAGGCGGCGCTGGGCGTCGTCAACTACCAGATGGACGCCGTTGCCGACCAGAACCACGCTCGATACGCCGTCCGCATGAGCGAGACGATCGCGCACCTCGCGCGCCTGGGGCGAGCTGACCACGAGCACCGTTCCCGGCATCCGATGCTTCAATTTTTCGGGTGTGTCGCAGAGCATGATGCGGCCTTTGAACAGCAGCGCGAGTCGGCTGCATCGCTCGGCCTCATCCAGGTACGCGGTCGAAATCACGATCGTCACGTTCTCGCGCAGCAGCGAATAGAGGATTTGCCAGAACTCGCGCCGCGAAACCGGGTCGACGCCGGTGGTGGGTTCGTCGAGCAGCAATACGCGCGGGCGATGAATCAGCGCGCAGGTGAGGGCAAGCTTCTGCTTCATCCCGCCCGACAATTTACCCGCCAGCCGATTGCGGAACTCCGCCATTCCCGCAGCTTCGAGCAGGCGCGCCGCATGCTCTTCGCGTTCGCGACGCTTGAGTCCGAACAGATCGCCGTAAAAGCGGATGTTCTCGTCGACCGTCAGATCCTCGTAGAGTCCGAAGCGCTGCGGCATGTAGCTGATATGATTTTTGACTGCTTCGGGGTCGCGCACCACGTCGAAACCGGCGATCGTCGCGGAGCCCTCGTCGGGCGACATCACCCCCGCCAGCATCCGCATTACCGCGGTTTTGCCCGCACCGTCGGGGCCGACCAGGCCAAAAATTTCGCCCTGCCGAACTTCGAAGCTCAATCGGTCGACCGCGGTGACGCCGGGAAAACGCTTGGTCAGGCCGTGGGCCTCGATAGCTGGCGATGACTCAGCCGTTGCCATTGGACGGAGTCAAATCGATATCGGCGTCGGCCGGCATCCCGGGAACCAGCTCGTGCGCCGGATTGAAGACGTCGATCTTGATTCGATAAACGAGCGTCACGCGCTCGCTGTGAGTTTCGACGCTTTTGGGCGTGAATTCCGCGCGCGACGCGATCGCCGAGATACGCCCCTGGTATTTTTTGTTCGGGTAGGTGTCGGTCGTGATAGTTGCGAGCTGGCCGAATTTAACTTTGCCGATATCGGTTTCGTTGACGTAGGCGCGAAGCCACACGTGATCGAGATCCGCCAAGGTGACGACCGGCGCGCTCGGCAGCATCACCTCTCCGATCTCGGCCTGGCGGGTCAGAATCACTCCGTCGAAAGGCGCGCGGAGCACGGTGTAGCCCAGGATGATTTCCGACAGCTTGAGATTTTCCGTCGCGCTGCGAACGGCGGCCGCCGCGCTGCCAACATTTTTTTCCGCCGCCACCTGCAATGCCTGGTCGCGCAGCCACGCAGCTTGCGATTGTTTGAAGGCGGTCTCGCCGAGATCGCGGCTTTGGGCCGAGGTGGCGCCGTTGTCGAACATGTGCTGCACGCGCTTGTAATCCAGCGACTTCTCCTTCAGGTCGGCTTCGTCCGCGACCACGGTTTTCTTGAGCGCCTCGACGTTGGCCTGCGCGGCGTCGAGTTGTTGCTTGCTCTGATCGAGAGTTGCGCGCGCAGTCTTCACGTTCTGCTGGTAATCGGAATCGTCCAGGCGCGCGATTAGATCGCCCTTGCGCACCCACTGGCCCTCGTCGAAAGGCAATTCAATGATACGGGATTGAACCGTCTTGAAACTCAGCACGCTCTCGTGCGCTTCGATATTGCCGGATAGGATGACGCGCTCGCGGTTTGATCCCCAGTTGAAGAGACCAAATGAGGGGAGCTGATTGTTTAATGCGGCTATCGCCGCACCGCCGACCAGGAAAATAGCGAGGGCGATCAGCAGGGTGTTACGAAGTCTTGCCTTACTTCCGTTGGACACGCGCGGTAACGAAAAGATCTCCTCCGTCGGCCGGAATATCGAATATTGGCAGGGATTTTATCATGCTGAATGCGGCGCGTCGGAGGGTCGAAACTCTACTTCCTGTTATGAACCATGCCTGACGCGACCGCCTTAGGCCAGTCGCTCCTTATCTTCACTATACAACGTCGCGCATGCGCCGAGTAAGAAGGGTCTCAGATTTGCGCGGGCCGAGGCCTGATAGTCAATTTTTGCGCGGCGCGTTTGCGCAAGTTGAGACCCCAGAGCCGCAGCCGGTCCAGGTACAAATAAACCACCGGAGTCGTATATAGAGTCAGTAGTTGGCTCGCGATCAATCCGCCCACGATTGCGATACCGAGCGGGCGGCGCAACTCGGAGCCGGTGCCAGTGCCCAGCGCCAGTGGCAATCCGCCGAACAACGCTGCCATCGTGGTCATCATGATCGGGCGGAAGCGCAGCAGGCAGGCCTGGTAGATGGCGTCTTCGGAACTCTTGCCCTCGCCGCGTTCCGCTTCGAGCGCGAAATCGATCATCATGATCGCGTTCTTCTTGACGATACCGATCAGCAGGATGATTCCGATGATCGCGATCACCGTCAATTCGATACGGCACAGCATCAGGGCAAGCAGCGCGCCGACACCGGCCGAGGGCAGGGTGGAAAGAATCGTCACCGGATGGACGTAGCTTTCGTAGAGAATCCCCAGCACGATGTACACGGCGGCGAGCGCGGACAGGATTAGCAGCGGCTCGTTGGTCAGCGAATCCTGGAAGGCTTGCGCCGTGCCCTGGAAATTCCCGCGGATAGTGGCCGGCATCCCGAGCTGCTTCTCCGCCCTATCGATGGCCTCGACCGCCTGGCTCAGCGCTATGCCGACCGGCAGGTTGAATGAAATCGTCACCGACGGGAATTGTCCCTGATGGTTTACCGCCAGGGCGGTGGTCGAAGGCGCATAGTGAGTGAAGGTATCGATCTTGACCAACTGGCCGTTGGGCGCCTTGACGCGGATGTGATCGAGCGAGTCGGGATTTTGCCAGTACTGCGGCGCGACCTCCATCACGACGTGATACTGATTCAACTCGGTGTACATGGTGGAGACCTGGCGCTGTCCAAAAGCGTCGTAGAGCGTGTCGTCGATCGCCTGCTGTGAGAGGCCCAGGCGCGAAGCGGTATCGCGATCGACCACCAGGTTCGCGGCGAGTCCGCTGTTCTGCTGGTCGCTGCTGACGTCAACCAGTTCAGGCAGCGTGCGCATCTTGGCCAGCAATTTGGGCGCCCACAGGTTCAGCTCGTTCAAATCATCGCTCTGAAGCGTGTACTGATACTGGGCGTTGGCCCCCCTACCGCCGATCTGCACATCCTGGGTTGCCTGCATGTAAAGGGTCGCGCCCGCGATATCAGCGACCTTCTTGCGCAGCCGGGCGATCAGCATGTCGGCCGAGATCTTTCGTTCGCTGAGCGGTTTGAGCGCGATGAACATCCGCCCGGTGTTGGTGGCGCCCTGGGTGCCGCCGGTAAACGCAATTACGTGATCGACGGCGGGATCTTTTTGGACGATCTCGACGTATTGCGTCATCTTCTTGGCCATCAACTGGTACGAGGTGTCCTGATCGGCCTGAATTGCGCCCATCAGGCGGCCGGTATCTTGCTGCGGGAAAAAGCCCTTGGGAATGATGACGTAGAGATATCCGCTAAGAGCGACCATCGCGAAGGTTATCAGCAGCATCGGGAACTGATGGTGCAAAACCCAGCCCAGGGTCGACTCATAGAAGCGATGCATCCAGTTGAAGCCGGCTTCGGTCGCTCGATACAAACGTCCGTGCTTTTCTTTTCGCTCGGGTTTCAGCAGGTGGGCGCACATCATCGGCGTGGTGGTGAGCGAGATCACCATCGAGACCGCGACGGCGGTTGCCAGAGTGACCGCGAATTCGCGAAACAGGCGGCCGACGATTCCGCCCATCATCAGGATCGGGATGAAGACTGCGATCAGCGAGATGCTAATCGAGATTACGGTGAAGCCGATGCCGCGCGCGCCTTCGATCGCCGCCTGCATCGGCTCCATTCCCTCCTCGCGGAAGCGCGAGATGTTCTCGATCACCACGATCGCGTCGTCGACCACGAATCCGGTCGAAATGGTCAGCGCCATCAGCGACAGATTGTCGAGGCTGTAGCCGAGCAGGTACATCACGCCGAACGTGCCGATCAGCGAAAGCGGAACCACGATTCCTGGGATCAGGGTGGCGCGCAGGTTGCGCAAGAATAAAAACACCACCAGTACCACCAGCAGAATCGAAATCAGCAACGTGACCTCGACGTCGCGGACCGAGGCGCGAATGGTGATGGTGCGATCGAGCACCACCGCGACATCGATAGCGGGAGAGATCGAAGCCTTCAACGCGGGCATCGAACCGAGCACGCGGTCGACGGTGTCGATAATGTTCGCGGCGGGCTGGCGGTAGATGATAACCAGCACCGAGGGTTTGCCGTCAGATAACCCCAGATTGCGAACGTCCTCGACCGCGTCCCTGACGTCGGCGACGTCGGAAAGACGCACTGCGGAGCCGTTGCTATAGCGAATCAGCAGCGGCTGATAATCGGCCGCCTTGAGCAATTGATCGGTGTCGCTGATCGCCCACGCGTGGGTATCGTCGGCGAATTCGCCCTTCGGGACGTTCGCGTTGGCGCTGGCGAGAGTGGCGCGGACGTCTTCAAGGGCGATACCCAGGTTGCTGAGCTGAAGCGGATTCAGCTCGACACGCACGCCCGGCAGCGCGCTGCCGCCCACCACGACCTGGCCGACACCGGAAATCTGTGAGAGCTTTTGCGCCAGGATAGAATAGGCCGCGTCGTAGATATGGCCGCGAGGCAAGGAATCCGAGGTCAAGGCCAGAATCAGGATTGGCGCCTCCGCGGGATTGACCTTTTTGTACGTCGGATTAGAGGGCAGCGAGGTTGGCAACTGGCTGCGGGAGG
Organism: Binataceae bacterium (SeqCode); assembly: GCA_035506935.1. Classification (GTDB taxonomy): domain Bacteria; phylum Desulfobacterota; class Binatia; order Binatales; family Binataceae; genus DATJOQ01. The sequence goes on from DATJOQ010000145.1 coordinate 5,704, forward strand.
CGTTGATCGCAGCCTGAACGTCGCGCGCGGCAGCGTCGATATTGCGACTCAAGTCGAATTGAAGCACCACGCTGGTATTGCCCAGCGAACTGCTCGAGGTGATTTGCGTGAGTCCAGCGATACGCCCGAACTGGCGTTCGAGAGGAGTCGCTACCGATGAGGCCATCGTCTCCGGACTTGCGCCCGGAAGCTGCGCCTGAACCTGGATGGTCGGGAAATCCACCTGGGGCAGCGGCGATACCGGCAGCATCCTGAAAGCGGTCAGCCCGGCCAGCGCGATCGCGATGGTGAGCAGAGTGGTGGCGACCGGCTTGCGTATGAAAATTTCGGACATCAGATACGCACCGCGGTCGGATCGTCGAGCTGGGGTTTGGCCTGGCTGCCGGCCAGCCGCGTCGCCAGACGATCGAAGGCGAGGAAAATCACCGGCGTGGTGTAAAGCGTCAGGACCTGGCTCAAGAGCAGGCCGCCCACGATCGAAACGCCGAGCGGGCGGCGCAGCTCAGACCCGGTGCCGGTGCCAAGGGCCAGCGGCAAGCCGCCGAGCAGCGCCGCCATCGTGGTCATCATGATCGGCCGGAAGCGCAGCAGGCAGGCCTGATAAATTGCTTCGCGCGCGGATTTACCTCCTTCTCGCTGCGCCTCGAGCGCGAAGTCAATCATCATGATCGCGTTCTTCTTGACGATGCCGATCAGGAGGATGATGCCGATCAGCGCTATCACGTTGAGTTCCATCCCGCAGATCATCAGGGCCAGGATCGCGCCCACACCCGCCGACGGCAGAGTCGAAAGAATCGTGATCGGATGAACGTAGCTTTCGTATAGAACGCCCAACACGATGTAGACGGTGACCAGCGCGGCGAGGATCAGCAGCGGCTCGTTGGTCAGCGACGCCTCGAAAGCTTGCGCGGTGCCCTGGAAAGACGCCTGCACGCTATCGGGCATGCCGATATCCTTGCCCGCCTGCTCGATAGCTGTGACCGCGTGGCCGAGGGCGTACCCGGGCGCGATGTTGAACGAGATCGTGACGGTCGGGAACTGCCCCTGATGGTTCACGACCAGCGGCATGCTGCCGGATTCGTAATGGGTGAAGGCGCTCAGCGGCACCTGGCCGCCGGTTGAGGAACGGACATAGATTTCGTTCAGCTCGCGCGGATTGCGTTGAAACTCGGGGGACACTTCGAGCACCACGTGGTACTGGTTCAACTGGGTGTAGATGGTGGAAACCTGTCGCTGTCCGAAGGCGTCGTAGAGGGTGTCGTCGAGCATCTGCGGCGTGATTCCCAGCCGCGAGGCGGTCGCGCGATCGATCACGAGATGGGCCTCGAGGCCGTCGTTCTGCTGATCGGTGGCGACGTCCTGAAG
>DATJOQ010000146.1:0-3950 GCA_035506935.1 Binataceae bacterium (SeqCode)
GGTCTGGCGTTGATCTTCCTGCTGCTGCTAGCGACCGCGGTGGTCAACCTGTTCACCAAGCAGGTCGCGACCGTTTCCGGAATCGCCTTCACGCTGGCGCTGTTTGCGGTGTTCGAGTTATCGGAGCGCAACAGCGGCGGCGTCAAGCACGCCTACGGCGAAGAACTGGAGAAGTTCAATCTCGAAGTCATCGAGGACCAGGAACAGGTCACGCCCGAGGCGCTCGAAGTCGAGGGACACGTCAAGAAGCTGATCGCGATTCGCGATCCCGGCAACCTGGTCCATCTACATCGCTATCTGCAGGAACCCGACGACGCTTACCTGATCGCGCTGACTGTTCGCGTCGAGCGCGGCATCAAGGGCATCGAACTGCCCGCGAGCGAAAGTTCGCGTATCTTCAACTCCGAAGAAGAGAAACTCTTCAGCCGCGTGGTCAAAATCTGCGAAGATAACGGCCGCGCGGTCACGCCCCTGGTGATCGTTTCCAACGATCAGCTCTACGCCATCGCGCGCACCGCCTATCAGTTGCAGGTGGAAGAAGTCGTGATGGGTTCGTCGGCTAAATTCAACGCCGACGTTCAGCTCGAGCACTTCGCGATGCACTGGGGATCGCTCAGCGCCGAACGCACGATCAAGGTGCGCGTCTTGTCCGAGACCCTCGACATCCGCGCCGACGTCGAGTAGCTCATCCGTTCGCCTGGGTTTCGGCCTTCCCCTTCCGCTTGTCGTCTCGCGGCAAGCTGGCTAATAAAACCTCATGGACATCGGAAAAATCAGTGTATTCACCTTCATGGACCAAATGCCCGCTCCCGAGAGCGCAAACTTCGTCCGCAAGATCGAACGGCTGGGATACAAGATGCTTTGGTATCCCGAAGCCTGGGGACGCGAGCCATTCGCTCACGCCGGCTATCTCCTGGCCAAGACCGATTCGCTGATCCTGGCAACCGGCATCGCCAACATCTGGGTGCGCGATCCGATGACGATGGCATCATGCGCCAGGACGCTGGCGGAAATCGGCGAAGGACGCTTCGTGCTTGGAATCGGCGTCAGCCATCGTTCGCTGGTCGCCGATCTGCGCGGCCTCGATTACAGCAAGCCGCTGAGCTACATGCGACGCTACATCGAACAGATGAAGGCGTCGATCTATCGCGCGATCGCTCCCAAGACCGAACCGCCACTGGTGATCGCCGCGATTCATCCCAAGATGCTGAAGCTATGCTCAGAGCAGGCGCAAGGAACCCAGACCTACCTGGTCACGCCAGCGCATACACGGCGCGCGCGCGAGGTGCTCGGCAAGGACGCCTGGGTCTGCGTCGGTCAAATCACCATCCTTGAGCGCGACGCGAGCAAAGCGCGCGCCGCCGCCCGCAAGCATCTCGAGTTCTATACCGCGCAGGCCAATTACATCAGGAGCCTGCTGGCGCAGGGTTTCACCGAAGAAGATATAAAGACCAAGAGCGATCGCCTGATCGATGAGTGCGTCGCCTGGGGCGACGAGAAGCGCATCCAGGAGCGCTTCGACGCCCACCTTGCCGCCGGCGCGAGCCAGATCTGCATGATGCCGGTGCGCTCGGATGGAAATCAGCCCGACGAGCGCGCGATGGAAGCGTTCGCGCCGCGCTGACCAGAGAGGTCATGCCACCATGCCGGCCCCGAGCGCGACTGATCAGGTAAAACCGCTCGACGCTTTGGTAATTGGCGGATCGATGGCGGGTCTTTGCGCGGGCCTGGTGCTGCGCGACGTTGGTTGCGCGGTGGAGATTTTCGAGAAGTCGTCGCGCGAGATGCAGGCACGCGGCGCCGGCCTCGTGGTTCAGGACGACGTGCTCGACTTCGTCACCAGGCATTGCGGCGCCGTCGCCGACCAGCTCGGCGTTCGCTCGTACGCGCGCCAGCTCCTCGCGCGCGACGGCAGCGTGATGTGGACGCAGGCCAGTCCACAGTTGATGACCTCGTGGGACTCGCTCTATCGCTGCCTCAAGAACGCTTTTCCCGAGGAGCATTACCATCACGGAACTCGGCTCGCCGGAATTCGCCAGGATGCGGATCGAGTGTACGCAGGCCTCGAAGGTGGCGGCGAACAAGCCTGCGATCTACTCGTCTGTGCCGACGGTGCAAATTCAACCGCGCGCCGCCTGCTGCTGCCTGACATCAACGCCGTCTACGCTGGCTACGTCGCGTGGCGTGGGATGGTGAAAGAGGGCGATGTCGACGGCTGGGTGCGCGATTTTCTGGCCGAGAAGTTTACCTTCTTCCTCGACCAGGGAATCCAGATCCTCTGCTACTTCGTTCCGGGGCCCGCGGGCGAAACTGTTACGGGTCAGCGCCGCATCAACTGGGTATGGTACTGGAACGTCGCCGAAGGCGAGGAGTTGCGCGCAACGCTCACCGATAGAACCGGCCTGTTCCACGATTACTCGGTGCCGCAGGGCGCAATCGAACCCGCGCTGCTCAAACGCCAGCGCGAAGTCGCGGCGCGCGTTCTGCCCGAAATCCTGCAGCATCTGTTCGACGCCACGCCCGATCCGTTCATTCAGCCGATTTACGATCTGTCGGTGCCGAAGATGGTGTTCGATCGCGTGTGCCTGCTCGGCGACGCGGCATTTGTGCCGCGTCCGCATCCGGCCGCCAGCACGCATAAGGCGTTCTCGAATGCGATCACGCTGGGCCATAGCCTGCGCGCTCACAGCCGCGACGTCGTTGCGGCGCTGCGCGAATGGGAACCCGCGCAGATGGAATTGGGAGAACGTCTGGCACGCCTCGGCCAGGAGGTGGGTAATCGTTCCCAGTTCGGCAACGTCAAGGGACCCGGCGTACTCGAAGCGGTCGCGCGCGGAATGGGCCCGCGCTCGTCGCCACCCTGATCACGCATTGCATACGAATAAACTAAAGATCGGGTAACTGACTATTGTGATTAGCTAATTGGAGGACAGGCCGTGAGTAGTCAAAAAGTTAGTCTTGTGCTGCCGGTGGATAGAATCCGGGAGCGTCTTAATCAAGATCCCGAATTTCTATTGACCGCGCGATTCTGGTACTGCGACATCCGTTTTTTTATCGACAATGATCCCTATTTCATGCGGATCGAGAACGGCAAGGTTGGGAGCTTTCAGCATGGCACCCAGGGCTTCGATCCTTACACCATCAATATCGGCGGTTCCGAAGAAATCTGGCGCAAGATGATGGAGCCGGTTCCAAAGCCGTTCTACCACGACTGGTTTGCGGCTTCGTTCCATCATGATTTCAACTTCGGCGGCGACCTCCAAGCGGCATACGCTCACTACTATGCAATCCGTCGTATCAACGCGATCATGCGCGAATCCGTGATCGAATCGCGCGCCTAGGGAGTACCACTACCATGGCAAAATTCTCGGATATCATTGGACGTTATATCTATTTGGATCTCGACGGCGTTGAGTATCGCGTTTATATCGAAGAGGCGGGCAAAGGTATTCCGCTGGTATGCCAGCATACTGCGGGTTCCGACGGCCGCCAGTATCGCCATCTTCTCGAAGATCGCGATATCACGTCGCGGTTTCGTGTGATCGCCGCCGACCTGCCATATCATGGCAAATCGCTTCCCCCGACCGCGGTTCGCTATTGGGAAAAGGAATACAAGCTGACCAAGGATTTCTTCATGCGCTACTGGGTGAAGCTGTGCCACGAGCTTCAACTCGAACGCCCCGTGTACATGGGATGCTCGATGGGCGGCCATCTTGCCGCCGATCTGGCGCTGAATTATCCCAACGAGTTCCGCGCCTGTATCGGATTGGAAGCGGCGATGTGGAGCGGCAATATGGATCGGCTGGTGAATCAGTGGTTCCATCATCCGCAGCTCTCGAACGAATCCAAGCCGGCGCTGATGTTGAGTCTGTGTTCGCCCAACGCACCGGAACAGTCTGTGCGCGAGACGGTGTGGATGTATAGCCAGGGCGCGCCGCCGGTGTTCAAGG
>DATJOQ010000147.1:0-3892 GCA_035506935.1 Binataceae bacterium (SeqCode)
GCTGCCACCCCTGGCGCAGCCGCGCCTTTCCCGTAACGCGCCAGCACTTGATCGACCGCCTCGCCACTTTCCGCGATCACCGCCACTAGTCCGCCGCACGGAACTACCGCCTCGGGTTCCGCCGTCGCCAAGGCGAGAGTCCCGTTGCCCGGCGCTTCTACTTCGTAGAGAACTTTTTCAGTCTCGATTTCGTAGAGCGGTTCGCCTGCGCGCACCTGCTCGCCGACCGCCTTAAAGAAGCGCTGAATCGTACCCTCTTGCATTGTCAGCCCAAACTTGGGCATGCGCACTTCGATCGCCATTCCTAAACTCTGTGTTGTCAGATGCGCCGCGCGAGTAGAAACGTCGCTGTCCGGGCGCGGCGCACGGGTTACGCGCTCAGAGCGCGAGTCGTTTCAAGCGAGAATGGCTCGGCTCAACCGCCTACCAGCTCGCGCACGGTCGCGATTATTCGCGCTTCGTCCGGAATCGCCGCCTTCTCGAGTGGCGGGCTGAACGGAATCGGCACGTCGAGCGCGGTCACCCGGCGGATCGGACCGTCGAGCAGGTCGAAGCCCTGCTCCGCGATCAGGGCCGCGATATCCGCAGCCGCGCCGCCGCGCAGATGGCCTTCGTCGGCGATCACCACGCGATTGGTCTTGCCGACCGAAGTCAGAATCGCTTCCTCGTCGAGCGGAATCAGGGTTCGTGGATCGAGCACCTCAGCCTCTATTCCGTCGGCCGCGAGCTTCTCTGCCGCTTTTAGCGCCTTCGGCACCATCGCCGCGATCGCGATAATGGTTACGTGCTTGCCCTCGCGCTTGATCGCCGCGCGGCCCAGGGGGACCAGATGCTCGCCCTCGGGAATTTCTTCCTTGTGACGTCCGAGGCCGCCGTGCTCGAACACGATCACCGGATTGTTGTCGCGAATCGCGCTCTTGAGCAGCCCCTTCATATCGGCGGGTCCGGAGGGCACCACCAACTTGAGCCCGGGAACGCTGAGAAACTGCGCGTAGACGGTTTCGGAATGCTGCGCCGCGGCGCCGCCCATCGCGCCGAACAGGGCGCGGAAGGTGATCGGCATATGCGCCTGCCCGCCCGACATGTAGCGGAGCTTGGCCGCCTGGTTACAGACCTGATCGAAGGCGCAGTAAAAGAAACTCGCGAACTCGACCTCGCAAATCGGCCGCGTCCCGGCCATCGCGGCTCCGACCGCCGCACCGACGAAGCCGGCTTCAGAGATGGGAGTATTGCGCACGCGCTTGGGGCCGAATTTTTTCAGCAGTCCCTTGGTTGCGCCGAACGGTCCGATCACGACGTCCTCGCCCATCAGGAAGGTGAGCGGGTCACGCTCCATCTCTTCGGAAATCGCCTGATTGATCGCTTGGGTGAAATTGGTCAACGGCATTGCAAGAATCTCCTAGGCGAACACGTCGTCGGTTACTTCGGCGGGATCGGGCAGCGGCGAGTTGCGCGCAAACTCGATCGCTTCCTCGAGTTCGGCCGCGGTTTCCTGGATAATCCGATCGACTTCGGCGCGTTCGATCTTCTTGCCCTCGACGAAGGTCTTCTCAAAACGCTGCAGCGGACAGCGCTTCTTCCAATCGTTGATTTCTTCCTCGGTGCGATAGGCGTTGGCGCCGATAAACGCCTGCTCGCCCGCAACGTGCCCTTCCCATCGGTAGGTCTTGCATTCGAGCAGGGTCGGTCCTTCGCCGGCGCGTGCGCGAGACACCGCCTCGCTGGTGCGGCTGAAGACTTCGACCACGTCGTTGCCGTCGACGATTATTCCCGGAATTCCGTATCCCTGCGCGCGCAAGGCGATATCCTTGACCGCGGTGACGTCCTGCATCGGGGTGAATTCGCCGTAGAGATTGTTCTCGCACACGAAGATCACCGGCAGCTTCCACACCGCGGCCAGATTGAGCGATTCGTGGAACGTGCCCTCGTTGGAAGCGCCGTCGCCGAAGAAGCAGGCGGTCACGTCGTCACGTCCGGTGATGACCGCGGCCAGCGCCGAGCCGGTTGCGATCGGTATGCCGCCGCCAACGATACCGTTCGCTCCGAGGATTCCCAGCGAAAAATCGACGATATGCATCGAGCCGCCCTTGCCCTTGCAATAGCCGGTGCGCTTGCCGTACAGCTCCGCCATCATCTGCTTGAGCGTGCCACCCTTGGCGATTAAATGGCTGTGGCCGCGATGGGTCGAGGTAATCCGATCGGTGTCGCGCAGCGCCGCGCATACTCCCACCGCGCTGGCCTCTTCGCCGATCGATAAGTGAACAAAGCCGGGAAGCTCGTTGGCCAGGAACAAATCGCGAATCTTGGTTTCGAACTGACGTATGCGCTGCATCGAATGATACATGTGCAGCAATTTGTCTTTGCCTATATCCATTGTCGGAAGACCTCCCTGATCGAGGATGCAAAGCGGCGCTCGCGGAGAAGGTATTACCAATATCTCGAATCGTCAAACCTCTTGATCTGCGGCAAAATCCTAAGCCGGCGCGCAAGTGCGTGCTAAAGTCGCGATGTGAGCGCGCGAGTCGAAAGCCAGACCAGAACGGTTAGCGTACGCTCCCAGGCGCGATCGGCACGTCCTGCATTTTCCACGAAGACCGTGAGCGCGGCACTGCGTATTTTGCGTCGCGAGGCGCCGCGATGGAACGCGCCCGTGATGATGCTGGTCGCGGCCGAGTCGCGTGATCCGTTTTTGACGCTGGTCGGATGTATCCTGAGCTTGCGCACGCGCGACCAGGTAACCGCGATCGCTGCGCGCACGCTGTTCGCCCGCGCCTCGACGCCGGCCGCGATGCTGAAGCTCTCTCAAAGCGAACTCGAGAAATGCATCTATCCGGTTGGATTCTATCGAACCAAGGCCAAGGTTATCCGCGAACTCTGCCGCGACTTGATCGATAAATTCGACGGCCAGGTTCCAGACGAAATCGAGGTTCTGCTTACGCTCAAGGGCGTCGGGCGCAAAACCGCGAATCTGGTAGTAACCGAAGCGTTCCGCAAACCGGGCATCTGCGTCGACACCCATGTCCATCGGATTTCGAATCGATGGGGCCTGGTGCGGACCACAAACCCGGAGAAGACCGAAGCGGCGCTGCGCGAGGTTTTGCCCCGCCGCCATTGGCTTGAATACAACGGATTGTTGGTAGCCTTCGGCCAGACCATTTGTCAGCCGCGATTTCCGCAGTGTTCGCGATGCCCGATCGAAACGATGTGTCCAAAGATTGGGCTTATCGATGCGCGATGAACCGCAACTAATCGCGCGGTCGATAATGGGCGCGACAATAACGCTGCTCATCTTTGCCAGCGTAGCGCACGCTATCGATTTCTATGAAATCCAGGTCTATACCGTCGAAACCACCGAGCAATATCATCTGGAACTCGAGCTTCATTCGAACAGCGTGACCACGGCGACTGGAACCGAGGCTCACCAGGCTATCCGTCCCTACGAAATTCACGAGACGCTCGAGGCCACTTACGGGCTGCTGCCGCACGTGGAAATCGGGCAATATTTTGCCACTGCCAAGCTGGAAACGGGCAATTACGAGTACGCCGGCAGCCGCACCAAGGTCCATTTTGGAATTAGCGATCCCGAAACATGGCTGATTGCCTTCGGCGGCAATATCGAGCTCGACTATATGCGCCGGGCGGCGGAAGAGAATCCGCTGAACCTGGAGCTCAGGCCGATCGTCGAATCACATCTGAATAGGCTTTGGATAGTCGCCAACCTCGCCTTTGAAAAGCCGTTCAGCGGACCGGGAACTCATAGCGGAGTAACTTTTGCGCCGTCCGGCGAAATCACCTACGAGCTTCTTTCGTGGCTGACGCCTGCGCTGGAGTACTATGGGGACATGGGACCGGTGCAGCCGCTGCCGGCGGTGCAGCGCCAGCAGCATTTCGT
>DATJOQ010000148.1:0-9036 GCA_035506935.1 Binataceae bacterium (SeqCode)
CACCGCACTCTACCTCGCGGCCGCCGGCGTCGGCACCATCGGTCTGGTCGATTTCGATGTCGTCGATCTTTCCAACCTGCAGCGCCAGATCATCCACACCACCGATCGGGTCGGGATGCTCAAGACCGAGTCGGCGCAAAAATCGATCAACGCGCTCAATCCTGGCGTGAAGGTTAATCGTCACGAAGTGCGCCTCACTTCCGAGAACGTGACCGATATCATCAACGCGTACGACGTCGTAATTAACTGCAGCGATAATTTTCCCACCCGCTATTTGATCAATGACGCCTGCGTGTTCGCGGGCAAACCGCTGGTCGACGGCGCGATCTTCCAGTTCGAGGGCAATGCCACGGTCTTCTACCCGGCCAAGGGAGGGCCGTGTTACCGATGCCTCTATCCGGAGCCGCCGCCGCCGGGAATGGCGCCGTCGTGCGCGGAGGCCGGTGTGCTGGGCGTTTTGCCGGGACTTATCGGTTCGATCGAAGCGCTCGAGGCGATCAAGCTGATCCTGCGCGTGGGCAAGCCGCTGATCGGCACGATGGTGTATTTCGACACGCTGTCAGATCGCGATTACGTGCGCGCACTCAAGGTCAAGCGCGACCCCAACTGCCCGGTGTGCAGCGACCATCCGACCCAGACTCGGCTGATCGATTACGAGGCGTTCTGCGGGCTCGGCGCCGCTCCAGCCGCCGGCAGCTCGAACGGCCATCAGGCGGCCGAACTCCAGGTTAAATAATTCCACTGGTTAAAGATCCACATCGGCGGGCGCTCGATCACGAGCGCCCGCTCTCCGATCGGCGAGTTACGTCTGACGTAGGACCATGGCGTTAGGGCCTTTTCAGGTAGCGGACAAGCTGAAGGAGGCGGTAAAGATCCGCGGCACCGCGATTCTGATGCGCCATGGCGAGACGCCGTGGAATCGCGAAGGCCGCGTAATGGGGCGCCAGCCGGTCGACCTTGATGCCGCCGGTCGCCAGCAGGTGGAAGCTTCAATTCCGCTCGCGCGAATGCTCAAGCCCGACCTGATTATCTCCAGTCCGCTGGCGCGTGCTCGGCAATCGGCCGAGATTATCGCCCACGGTCTTGGCGGGGTGGAGATAATCGAGGAGCCGTTGATCGAAGAAGTGCGCTACGGCAAGTGGGAGGGCATGACCTACCATCAGCTGATCAAGGACGAAAGCTTCCTTGAGTTTCGCCGTGCGCCAATCGAAAGCGTAACGCCGGGCGGCGAGACTATTAGCCAGGTACAGGCGCGCGGAGTCGAAGGAGTGATGCGAGCGTTGCGCGCGAACAACGAGCGCCGGCTGCTGTTCGTTTCCCACGGCGATATCATTCGCACCGTGGTCTGCCATTTCATGAAGCTGGAGCTGCGTTATTACCATCGCCTGCGGGTCGATAACGCGTCTTTTTTCGGCATCGACGTTATCGGCGATTTCGCCGAACTGAAGTTCTCGAACCTGCTGCCCGATCCGTCGCGAGCGTTCGTGCCTCCGTTCAAGAAATAGCTACGGTCGCGAGCAACCGCGCCGCGGGTCGAACAGGGAGAAAGCGGAAACGGGCAGAACCGGCTGGGCCGGTTCTGCCCGTTTCCACTTTGTCGGCGATAAAGTTTGGCCGGCGCCGCGCCGCCCAACTCCGTCGGGTTAGCGCGCGTAGGCCGATTCGGTCCCGGTCTCGCCGACGGTCACGCCCTTGCGCACACGCACGGTGTCGCCGGGATGCGTGGGGGTCTCCACGCGCAAATCGCGATAGCCGCCGTGCTCAGGATCGGGCGACAGAAATCCCACCGTATACTGCTCACGCAACTCTTCGCTGATCGACGCTGTCGCGTTGCGCAGCGCTTCGCCGTCGCCAACCTCGCGGATGATGAAGGTTTTAGCGCCGGTCTCGCCTGAAAGCATTTTGAGGGTCTCCGCGTCGACCCGCTCGAGATCGCCGCCGCCACCAAATATCAGGGGTCCAAACACGATCGAATAGCCCGGTGAAGAGGACGTGTTGGGATCGCCGATGCCAATCGAATAAACCAGCACACCCATCCGGCGCGCCTGCGCGATAACCTGGTTCACCGAAGAGCGGCTGGCTGTATCCATGCCGTCGGTGACGACCAGAATCGCCTTCTTATCGTAGCGCCCCCGCTCGACCATCAGCAGGCCGTCCAAAAGCACGTCGTAAAGGGCAGTGCGGCCATACGCATGCAGCAAGGCCAGCCGGCTCATGACCAGCGAATGATCGCTGGTAAAAGGTTGCAGCAGGAACGGCCGGTCAGAGAAGGCGAAGAGGAAAACGTCGTCGCGATCGTTCAAGTCACGCAGGAATTGCGCGATCGCCGCACGGGCCTGTTGAATCTTCGGCTGCATGCTGCCCGAGGTGTCGACCAAAATACCGATCGACACGGGGGTGTTCAGATCCTGGCGCAGAAACTGAACCGGGCGCTCCTGACCATTTTCAAAGACGCGAAAATCGTTCTTTGTAAGGCCAGTTACATAGCCACCGCTGGGATTGGTTACCGTTACCGTGACCTGCGTGTAACCAGCCTGACTACGGAGCTGACGCGAGGGAATCTCCAGCTCCTGCCCCTGCTGAGGCGTCAGTTGAGGAGGGGTCTGAGGTTGGAGCTCCTGCTCCTGATGGCGCGTTGCTGGAAGCTCGAGCACTGAGCCGCCGCCCTTTTGGCTGCTCGGCGGTGTGAGCTGCAGATTCTGATCGACGCCCTGCTGAGCCCTGGCGACGCTGCCGTCGCTCAGCGTCAATGCCAGGAAAACCGCAACGGTCAGCACCGACGTAAGCAGTCGCGTGACACGTTTACCGGCGTTCGACAACGTCATGTCAGAACCTCCAGACCCGCACCTCTCTCGATTTTCCTATTTGATGGCAGCGGGGGCAACAGCGACTTTGCGGCACTTCGACGCTATCACCTCATGACGTTGTCAGAGTTCGAAAATTCTACGTCACGGGTTTTTTTACTATGGTCCTCGGCAATGACGTAAAGCAAGAGTCGGCATGAAAGCCCCCCTCCATCGAATTTCTCCCGCAATGCCCTTACTGGAAGCAAAATTGGCCTCAAATCTTGTCACCGAACCGGCATAAACCGCGCCCTCTAACCTTAGAACATCAGAGAACTCAAATAAGATTTTTTGATCGATCTAGTTACAATTGACGAAAACCCTACTATAAGAGTTTTAGAGATTACGGATGATGTGCGCTGATGATCGGCTCTTAACGTGAACAGGCCTCTGATCAAACTTGCCGTCGGGCTCTATGCCAGCGTCTTCGTGCTTCTGGCGCTTGTCAGCGGGCATTATTCCAAGAGCGCTCACAAGCCTCCGAGCGGAAGCGGTGTCGCCTTGGCGCAAACCAGCGCGGAACCGCTCGATTTCACGGTAATCGATTTGGCGGGCAAGGCGGTTCGTTTGAAGGACTGGCGCGGACGTCCGGTAATCGTCGATTTCTGGGCCACCTGGTGCCCACCATGCCGCAAGGAAATTCCGGAACTGAACGAAATTTATCGCCGTTATCAGGGGGACGGGCTGGTGGTACTGGGCGTCTCGATGGATGAAGTTCAGGGCGAGGGCCGAAAGGTGGTCAAGCCCTTCATCGACGAATTCAAAATCGAGTACCCGATCGCGATGGGCGACGAGGCGCTGATAGACAAGCTCGATTTAAACTCGGTGCCCACCGCGTTGTTCATCAAGCGCGACGGGCGATTACTCTCGCGGGTCGAGGGCGCCGGAACCAAGGGCGAATTGACACAAACAGTCCTCGCTTTGCTCAAGAAGTAGCGGTCCGCGGCTCTTTCGAACGCCAGCGTCCTTATGGACCTGGTCGGTCGCGACAAGTTAATATAACGCCTGAGATGGAAGTGGCGGAGATCAAGCTCAAGATTGAGCAGGCTCTTTCGGGAGCCCACGTTGAGGTAAGGGACCTGACCGGCGGCGGCGATCACTTCGAAGCGCTGGTGGTCAGTACGGAGTTCGAGGGCCGTTCGTTGGTCGAGCGCCATCAGACGGTCTATCGAGCGTTGGGCGACGCGATGCGCCAGCAGGTACACGCTCTCAGCCTCAAGACTCTGACGCCGTCTCAATATCAGCGAGGGAGGTAAGTTCCGCGATGGCGGACGTTATCGAGCGTATCAAGTCGGCAATCGCCGGCAATAAGGTGATGATCTTCATGAAGGGCACTCGCAGCTTTCCGCAATGCGGCTTCTCGGCGGCGACGGTGCAGATTTTCGAGCAGCTCGGCGTGCCGTTCGCCACGGCTGACGTGCTGAGCGATCCTGAACTGCGAGACGAGATCAAACGGTTCAGCAACTGGCCGACGATTCCGCAGGTCTACATCGACGGGAAATTCGTCGGCGGATGCGACATCATCCGCGAGTTGCAGGAGAGCGGCGAGCTCGAGGCTCTGCTCAAGGGCGAGACCAAAAGCTCCGCCACTAATTGAAATCGGTTCATCAAGCGGCGTGAATTCGCCGCGCTAGCGACCGGGAGCCACCGACGAATTGCGCAGAGCTGAGGCTCCTGCAGAAAGTCGCGAGTCGACCTCCATGGCGCCCGCGTATCGAGCCGCGCGGTTCCCAGGCTCCGCAATCCGGCTGGACTTCGGACGCTCTATCGCGACCCCCATCACTTCGCCGTAAATCTGAAGCGTGCGTTCAGCCATCCTGGCAACCGTAAACTCCTGCCGCACGCGGCGTTGCGCGGCCATCCCATAGAGCGCGCGGCGAGCGGGATCGTCGAGCAGGGAATTTATCGAACTCGCGAGCTGCTCGTGATTCGCAGGCGCCACGGTGATGCCGGTTGCGCCATCGACCGAGACGAACGGCACGCCGGAATCCAGGCGCGTGTTGATCACCGGCTTGCCGCAGATCATCGCCTCCAACTGAACGATGCCGAAGGCTTCGCTGCGGGCGATCGAGGGAAGCACGAACAGGTCGGCGGCATGATAGTACGGTACCACGTCGTCGACGTCGCCGAGGAACACCACGCGATCTTCCACGCCGTTGGCTCGCGCCTCGCGCTCCAGGCTTGAACGCAGCGGCCCTTCTCCGACGATCAGCAACCTGCCCTCCACCGCACGCATCGCGCGAATCAGATAGTCCAGGCCTTTGTAATAAACGAGGCGGCCCACGCTGATTACCAATCTGGAGCCGTAGCGCTCGCGAATCCTTGCGGCCACAACTCTGTCGTAGCGGCGAAAGCGCGAGATCGAGATGCCGTGCGGCACGATCCGGCACTTGTCGCGATAGCTAGTCAAGGTCCGCGAGCTTTCCACGTACGCGCGCGAGGTCGCGATCACCGCGGCGCAGCGCTCAAGTATCCGGCGCAGCCACGGCTCGAACATCCGGCCGAGCACCTGCTGCTTCACCACGTCGCTGTGGTAGGTAACCACCATCGGCGTCCTGCGATCGGCCGCAAGACATGCCATCACCGCCCATGGATTCGGCAGATGCAGATGAATCAGGTCGGCGCGCGCCCTTCGTATTTGTCGAATCAGCCCTGGACAAATCGGCGCGGCGGCAAATTTACAGGGAGTTCCAACCCGCGTGATGGTTATTCCGTTAACCACAGACTCGTCGCAGCGCGCTCCGTCGTTGGCAACCAGCACCCTTAGATCGATCAAGCCACGCAGCTCGGCACAGAGCGCCTCGAGGTGGCTTTCCATACCTCCTTTATGTGGTGGGTAGTATTTTCCAATTTGAGCAACCCTGAAACCATTTGCGACCATCGGCGCCCCCTTGTTGACGATAGCCGTTCGCGAAACTAACTGAGATTTCAGTCAACTACTCATTTCAATTCTTGTTACATCGACTTTTCCACCTCATTGGGTAATACTGATGTTAACCAACACTATTCAATGTAGTAGCTCTTGATACACGCGAAACGTCTGTCGAGCGTGTTCGCGCCAACTGAAGCGTGAGGCCCAGGCCATCGCCGCAAGCCGACGCGCGTTCCATTGTGCAGGATGCTCGCTTCGCTCGCGCAGTAGCTCCAACAGCGTCTCGGTCCATGAGCTGACGTCGGCGACCGGACAGTAGACCGACGACGGGCCACCCATTTCGCGCAGTGCTGGCAAATCGCTCGCGACAACAGGAGTGCCACATGCCATCGCCTCGACCACAGGCAGTCCGAATCCCTCTCGCTCCGATGGCTGCAGCAGCAACGCGGCCCGCGCATAGATGGCGGCTAAAGTTCGCCTGTTCAGAAACGGAAGCACCAGCAGCGAACCCTTCAGATCCAGACGATCGACGAGTTCCTGTTGCGGACGAGTGAAATCGCTGCCGACGCGAATCAGCCGCAGACTCGGAATGTATCTCCGCGATGAGGCAACTACATGGAGGAGTACGTCGATTCTCTTGCGCGCCACGGTAGTTCCGACGTGCAAAAGATCGACGTGATCGCGACGCTGCGTTTCCAACAGACGCACTGTTTCCGGGTCACAGAACGACCCGAGCTTCGGCGCGCATTCGGGATGTATCCCAAGCTTGATCACACGCGCGCGATCCGAGACGAGCAGACGATGTGCCAGAAGCTCATCTCTGGTCGCTGCGCTGGCGCAAATCACGCGTGCAGCGCGGCGAAAGCCATCCAGAATCCGCTGCGTCATCATCCTGAACAGCTTTGAGCGCGGTTCGCGCTCAGGCTCAAGCAGGCAGCGAAACGTGTCGAGATCATAACAATTCACGATCGATCGTTCCGCCGGCAAATGATGTACCAGATGCGCGTAGCTGTGATCGACGATGTGATAGAGATCGAAATCCTCTTTTCGCTGGGCTAAGTGGCGCGGATAATCGCAAAATCGATTCAGGAGACGGTCCAACGAATAGGCAACATGGCTTCTGCGAAAAGCAGGCAGGTAGCCGAAGCGTGACACCATTTTCGGCCGCACACGCATAACTTTTATCGCTGAGCCGCATTCAGCGCGCAGATTATCCATCATCATGTCCGCTACCAAATCCATGCTCGGCCAATTTTCTTCGGCGAAATCACAAATTAATGCCAATCGCAGGGGATGGGAGACGGGCATTTCTGAGAGTGAGGCAGAGTCAGAAATTGCGCTTCGCCGCGGCCTTATCGGCCACTACGTCGCTGATAAAAGCGGTCGCGCGTTGAACCTGGCGGTCGCGATCGAACTCGCGCATCCTGCTCAAAGCAGCGCTGCGCTTGGAGATCAAATCGTGAGCGTCGACCCGAGCGATAAACTCCGCCAGCGCATCGATATAGCGATCGTCCCACGGCGCTTTGCCGGGCAGGCGCCATATCCAGCCTTCGTCGAGATCGTAAGCCATCGGAAGGCGGCCGGTAACCACGGGCAATCCAACCGCGAGATACTCACTGAGTTTCGTGCTGTAACGCACACTACCTACACGATCTACGCTCTGAGGCAGACTGGCTATATCCATTGCAGCCAAATAATGAGGTACTTTGTCGCGCGGCACGCCACCAGCAAACATAATCCTGCGACCGAGCTCGTGATCAGCTAATCGTTCGAGCCGCTTTCGGCCGTCACCATCGCCGACGATCAATACGCAGGCGCCGGGCCGACGACATCGCCGTATCGCCTCGACCAATTCCAGGCCGTACGCATAGCCGGCTCGTCGCGTCCAGGCCAACGAGCCAGCGATTCCCACAACCAGGGCATCCGCGGGGATTCCCAGCTTGCTTCTTATTTCAGCACGACGCTCGGCGAGCTCGTACGGAGTGTATCGAAACGGCGCCCAACCAGCGGCGGTCATGGCGCGCGGCGAACCGAAGCCGATTGCGCGGCCGGTCAGATACGGGGTCCATCCGATAAACCCTGCGGCTTCGCGGCACAAGAGTCGCTCGTAGAGGGAAACTATTGGCGCGAGCAGAGGAAAGCGCGCCGCCAGGAAAGGAGCGATAGCATCGCCGCTGCTGATCACATAAGAGGCCGCGAACAGCAGATGACCGAGCAACAAAGCGGCGCCGCCAGCGACCCCTGAGCCTTCCATCACGATCAGTTGATGATCGCACCGTCGCATCGCTGCCAGCAGTCGGATAAAAGTCCGCAGCCGAGCTTTCCGATCGAAAGGAAAAACGTCGACGTCGAAATTGTCGAGCAAAGCGCGCATACGAGCTTCTTCGCCGCCACCGCCTCCCTGCGTGGCGAAGGCGAGCAGCCTTATGAGCCTACAATCGCGGGGATGCGCCAGGCTCGACGCTACGCTCTCGCAACCTACATTCATGCCAAGCTCAGGCGGATAACTCTCGCAGCGTATGCTCTAGCGCGAAGCGGCCTTTGTACAACTCGAAGGCTCTTGCCCCCAGTGCGGCGCGCCGCGCGCGGTCATCCAGAAGCGCTTCCGCGGCGTCAATCAATGATGAGGGCGAAGCGGTGGGCGCTAAGGCAACAGCTTCGCTTTCAGCCCATAGCGACTCGGTGGATGCGCCAGCATTAGTGACTATTGCACTGTGTAACGCCAAGCCGGTCATGGCGGTTGTCCGACGGCCACTGACGCCATCGATATAGGGTTGAATCAGGATATCGCAGTTGGCCAACGCGAGCGCGAGTCGTTCAATCGAGCAATTTTCGTTTGTGATTAGGCGCTCCGCCGTCTGTGGAAATCTTCGCCCGAGCTGACTCGCGAACCGTTCCGCTCCTCTTCCGGCCAGCATCATCGTGCGATTGATATCTGCAATGAGTAATCGAACTATCACTGGCTCCAAAATACTAATGGTATTTTTGCCAAAGGTTCCGAAATGACCCATTAGCGTTCCCGAGCGGCACGCTTTCGTGGCTGCCGATGCCGCTGCACACACGTTGGAGGGCAAATTACTCGGTACCGGCAACCACACCATCTTTTTTTTCCGTCCGAATGAAAGGCGTTGCAGAAGCGGTTCCCACGCCTTACTGGAAACAAAAATCTTTTGCGAGGCGCGCGCGACCATCGACGCCATCGCGCGAGTCACGAGACCGAGAAGATTATGGCGGGGCCATTGCTGCCAGCCGAGCGGATACGCGACCTCGTGAAACATCGTCCAGACGGGCTGGCGGCGGGACGAAGAGAGCCATAGGCAT
>DATJOQ010000149.1:0-10465 GCA_035506935.1 Binataceae bacterium (SeqCode)
AACTTGCCAGGTCTTTAGCTCGGCGAGCCAAATAATGGCTCTTAGTCCTCTTGTGTCGAGTCTTTAGGTATCGAGTCTGAGTTCTTGCCGGAAGACAACCTCTTCAACAGAAATTCAATTAACCATCATGATAAAAAAGAAGGCAAACGGTCGCTCGAATGCACGCTGTTCCGATTCCAAAAGTAGGGCGGCTGGTACTTGATCGCTGCGTGGATAACTTCTTCGCTGAAATCGAGTCAAGTGGCGTTTTGTACGGCCAACATCGTGCCTGGAATCGACTTCACTAATGATCCGTTGCTACAGGGACGTAACTTCTCATACCTTGACACTCAGCTGAAGCGGCTAGGCAGTCCAAATTTCACCTTTTTACCCTTTGATGGATAGAGATCGAAGCGGGAAGGTCTCTTGGGCGCAGTTCATTAGTTTCATGAATCAGGAATTTGATCGACCGGATGTTAATGGGAACGTAAGACTGGACGTCGACGAACTAGCCGCGACGTACTACGCGCACGTGACCGCGAAATAGGTCTGGCCGCGCAACCGCATCAGGATAGTCGGGCGCTTCTCTCGCAAGCTGAACCTTTGCGACTGCGATACGCGGCCTTGCATTACCGTTGGCCGAAGCGCTAAGCAGCGCGGCGATGGAAGCGTTCGACGCCGTCATTATCGGAGCCGGCGCGGCCGGGCTGATGTGCGCGCTAACCGCGGGGCAGCGCGGTCGTCGCGTGCTTCTGCTCGAGCATGGCGGGCAGCCCGGTGCGAAAATCCTGATCTCCGGTGGCGGGCGATGCAATTTCACCAATCTCGAAATCACGCCGGAGCGATTTCTTTCCGCCAATCCGCATTTCTGTAAATCTGCGCTGAGCCGCTACAGCCAGCGCGACTTTATCGCGATGGTCGAACGCCATCACATCGCCTACCACGAAAAGACCCTCGGCCAGTTGTTCTGCGACGGCTCGGCGCGAGAGATTCTTGCGATGCTGCTCGCGGAATCCGACGCTGCCGGTGTCGACTTGCGCGTCGGCCATTCTGTCACGTCGATCGCGCGCGCGGACCGCTTCCGCATCGAGACCAATCGCGGAAGCTTCACGGCATCTGCACTCGTGATAGCGACCGGCGGTCTGTCGATCCCGAAGCTTAAGGCGACCGGCTTTGCTTACGAGACTGCGCGCCGATTCGATCTCGCGGTGATCGAGCCGCGGCCCGGACTGGCGCCGTTCAAGGTCGATAAGGAATTGCTTGCGGTCATCCAGCCGCTGTCAGGAGTGTCGGTTGGCGCAACGGTTTCGTGCGGGCGCCAAAGTTTTCGCGAGAGCATCCTGTTCACCCATCGCGGGCTCTCGGGTCCAGCGATTCTGCAGATCTCGTCCTACTGGCGCGGCGGCGACACGCTCTCGATCGATCTTGCGCCGGACATTGAAGTCGAGAGCTTTCTCAAGGATCGCAAGCGCTCGCGACCGAAGGCCGAACTCAAAACCGTGCTTGCCGAGATTCTGCCCTCGCGCCTCGCTCAAGCTATCGCCGATAGTGTCGCGGCCGAAGGGCCGATCGCGAACGTGCCCGATCGAACCCTCGGCGCGGTTGCGTCGCGGCTCAAGCGTTGGCAGGTTACACCAACGGAATCCGAAGGATGGGCTAAGGCGGAAGTCACGGTAGGCGGGGTCGACACCGCGAGCCTGTCGTCCAAAACGATGGAAGCGCGCAAAGTGCCGGGGCTATTCCTTATCGGCGAGGCAGTGGACGTCACCGGATGGCTGGGCGGCTACAATTTTCAGTGGGCCTGGTCGAGCGGATGGTGCGCCGGTCAGGCGGTCTAGCGGTTTTGGCCTTGCGCGTCGGAACGGTAAGGCGGGATACTGGGAAAAATCCGAAGCCGTTTTCACCTTGTTACGGCTGTTCTGGAGCACGGCCGTCTTGATGGAGGTGCAATCATGAAATTCGGCGTCATGTATGACTTCCGCAATCCGCGCGGAGAGTGGTGGAAGCCCTATCCCAAGATGCTGCGGGAATCGCTCGATCAAATCATTGCCGCCGAACGCATGGGGTACGACAACGTTTGGGTCACCGAGCATCATTTTGTCGAGGACGATTACAACTCCTCGGTGATGACGGCGATGGCGGCGATTGCCACCCGCACCGAGCGCATTCGGATTGGTTCGTTCGTGATGCTGATGCCGTTTCAGGACCCCGTCCGGATCGCCGAAGATGGCGCCGCGGTCGACAACTGGTCCAACGGACGGCTCGAGCTTGGCGTGGGGCAGGGCTATCGAATCGACGAATTTGCCGGCTTCTGCATGCGCAGGTCCGAACGCACCGCGCGCATGGCCGAAGGTATCGATTTGGTGGACCGGCTGTGGACCGAGGAGAAGGTCACGTTCCAGGGCAGGTTCACGCGGGTCAAGGACATTACTATCAGCCCGCGACCGGTGCAGAAGCCGCGGCCGCCCATCTGGATCGGAGCGCGCGCGGAAAAAGCGGTACGGCGAGTCGCGGAACGCGGCTACAACCTGATGGCGACGATCGGACCGGATCCGGCGATTCCGTATCGCGCGGCGCTCAAGGAATTCGGACGCAATCCGGCTGATTTTTCGATCGCGCAATTGCGCATGGTCTACGTCGCGAAAAATTCGAGCCAGGCCTGGGAGGATACCCAGGAGCACATCCATTACATGATGCAGCACTATCACAAGTGGCTGGGCGGCGACGCCAAGGACGCGCCGGGCGACGAGAACGTATGGGATCTGAAGGATGCGAGCCAGCTTCGCAATTCCAAGTACGCCGAAGGATTGCTGATCGGGACGCCCGACGAGTGCGCTCGGAAGTTGGAGAAGTTTCGTAAGGAGTACGCGTGCACGCACTTCGTGCTCGCGACTCATTTTCCCGGCATGGATCCGAAAAAATCGACAGAATCGCTCGAGCTGTTCGCAAAGGAGGTCATGCCGCAGTTCCGCTAGGTGCTGAGTGAGCTGGGCGCCTCCTGAAAGCGCTGATTTGTTTATCGTTGTCGCGCGAGGCTGGTACCAGGCTCTTCGGGTCGAGCCTGGTCCATAATTTTCTTTACCGAGTACCCAACGAAAGCGGTGACCGCGATGATCACGATCGCGACCACCGCGAACAGCGCGAATTGCGAGCCAGCGAGCTGCAGGTCAGCGCCGCCGGTTTCGGCAACTTCCCTCAGCACCGTCCCGAGATAGGCGTACATCAGCGTCACCGGGATCAGCCCGATAAACGAACCCAGAACGAACTGGCCGAACGAGATCCCGCTCAGCCCGAGCAGGTAATTCAAAAGATTGTACGGCACCAGAGGACTCAGTCGCAGCAACAGCGTGAACATGAGTCCGTGCTCCGCGATCGCGCGGTCGTTGGCCTTGCGCTTCGGATTGCTGGCCATCCCAGCGAGCACCAGCTCGCGTGCCAGGGTGCGTCCCGCGATGAAAGCGCAGGCGGCGCCGACTGTGCCGCCGATCCAAGCCGCGAGCGCGCCGTTCGCGACCCCGAAGAGGTAGCCAGCGGCGAGCGTCAGGATCATCCCCGGCATCAGGAACAGGCTCGCGGGAATGTAGGCGGCGGCAATTATCACTGGCCCCCACGGACCCGCCGCACGCGCGGTGTCGAACAGGCTGAACAGGATCCGTCCGACCGGAAGCAGGATCATCGCTAACGCGATCGTGACCAGGCATCCGATCAGCAGTCCCAGCCGCACGACCGAGACACGGTCGAGCGGCTTTCCCGAAGCGTCGCGAATAGGCGCCATCAGTCAGGATGGGCCAACGCGCGCAAGGCGACCCGCGGCCACTAGATGCGTTCGACGATGGTGGCGATGCCCATGCCGCCACCGATGCACATCGTGACCAGACCTGTGGTCTTATTGCTGCGCTCGAGCTCGTCGACCAGCGTGCCCAGCAGGATCGCGCCGGTGGCGCCCAGCGGATGGCCAAGCGCGATCGAGCCGCCGTTGACGTTGACCTTCGCGGGTTCGATATCGCACTCGCGCATCACCTTGAGCGGCACGCTCGCGAACGCCTCGTTGATCTCGAACAGATCGATATCGCTGATCTTCATTCCCGCGCGCTTGAGACACTTCTCGGTGGCGGGAATCGGTCCGGTCAACATGATTACTGGCTCGGCGCCGATCGTCGCGGTTGCGCGGATGCGCGCCCGCGGTTTCAGCCCGTGCGCGCGCGCGTATTCCGGCGTCGCAAGCAGCACGGTAGCGGCACCATCAACGATTCCGCTCGAATTGCCGGGCGTGTGCACGTGATTGATCTTGCTGACCTGCGGATATCGGCGCTGCGCCATCTCGTCGAGCGTGAGATCGCCGCCTTCGCGGCTGGTGCCGATCTTCGCAAACGAAGGCTCCAGCTTGGCCAGAATTTCGAGCGTGGTGTTGGGGCGCGGATGCTCGTCGTGATCGAGCACCAGGTTGCCGTCGAGATCATGGACCGGCAGGATGCTCTTCTTGAAACGGCCTTCCGCGAGCGCCTGTTTACATTTTTGCTGGCTCTCGACCGCGAAGCGATCGACGTCCTCGCGGCTGAAATTCTCCATCGTCGCGATAAGATCGGCAGAGATTCCCTGTGGCACCAGCGGATGGAGATCGTACAGGTGAGGATTCTCGCCACCCAGCCCGCCGCCGTCGCTGAACATCGGGCATCGCGACATGCTCTCGACGCCGCCGCCGATCACCAGGTCCATCTGACCCGCCATCACGCCCATCGCGGCAAAATTCACCGCCTGCTGGCCCGATCCGCAGAACCGGTTGAGCGTGACGCCGGTTGGCTGATGAGGCCATCCTGCCGCCAGCACCGCCATCCGCGCGGGACAGGCGCCTTGCTCACCGGCCTGCGAAACGCATCCGATAACTACGTCGTCGATATCGACCGGATTGAAGCCGTTGCGATCCTTGAGCGCGTTGAGACATTGCGCGAGCAGTTCCTGCGGATGAGTCTCGGAGAGCGCGCCTTTACCTTTTTTTCCTAGTCCGCGCGGGGTTCGTACCGCGTCAATAATCCAAGCCTCGGCCATCGAGCCGTCCTCCCTGTGCAGAATTTTGTTGCATGGCAAACTCGGGATTGGGAGCAGCCGACCCGGTCCGGGCGTGCCATCTGGTAACAGTCACTTCCATTTTGCAATTTACAACACCGGCAATCGAAAATGCCAGCTAGCGTTGAGCCGGCCAGATACGGGCCACAGGCATGTTTCCCGCGGCAAGCGAGGTGCGATAAGCTTTTAACAATGACCTACCGGGGCGGATGTCACTGCGGGAGAGTCGCATTCGAAGTCGACGGCGAGCTTGCCGCAGTAGGCCAATGCAATTGCTCGATCTGCAGCAAGAAGGGGTACCTTCACTGGATCGTCGAGCCCGCTGGTTTTCGCCTGCTCACACCTGAGGCGAATCTCACTCTTTACAGCTTCAACACTAAGGCGGCCAAGCATTACTTCTGCCCGGCGTGCGGTATCGCGTCGTTCTATATCCCTCGTTCCGATCCGAATAAAATCGACGTGAACGTGCGCTGCCTGGAGGGCGTGGATATTTCCAAACTCGAGGTCTATTTCTTCGACGGGCGCAACTGGGAAGAGGCGCATCGACAGGGGGCTCATACGCGATTTCGCGCAAATCAGGCCGATCAGGATTGAGCGGATAAATTTAGACGAAAGGATTGAAGCGGTGCCAGGTCTCGGTTTCACACCCGCAGATTTCGAGGTTTTCGAGGTCGAAGGATTCAACCAGCGCATGGCGCAGATCTACGAGCACGTGCGGCCCAAGTTGATACGGCTCGGCAACGAGCTGGTGCCGGAGCTGGCGCGCAAGCTCCATCTCGAGTTCTTCCCGCACGTTGCCAAGCATGCACGTCGCACGGTGAATCCGCCTCCCGAGACCTGGTGCGCGTTCGGGCCGTCGCCCAAGGGCTACAAACGCTACGGTTATCTCGCGCTATGCATATCAGCCGTCGGCCTGCACGCCCGATTAGTGGTCAAACCCGAAGCCGACCATCGCCCGCAAATCGCTGAGGGACTGCGACGGAAGAGCAGCGAACTCACGCGCAGCTTCAAGGGTGCTGAACTCTCGCGCTACGACAAGTGGAATTTTCGCGATCTGCCCGAACCGATCGCCGGCAACAATGAGCTATGGTCGGGACTCGCCGACGTGCTGGACAAGAAGAGTGGCGGTATCGACGTTGGCTTCGGATGGAAGGGTAAGGCCGCGCTCAGACTCGATCGCGCCGAACTGCTCGACGGCTATCGCGAACTCGAGCCGCTCTACCGGATTTGCCGATCCGTCAGTTAGGCGACCAGGCCGCTTTTACCAATGGCTGAACCCGCAGTTGCAGTGATTGGCGCGGGAGCCTGGGGCACGGCGCTCGCTTCGATTCTCGCCCACGCGGGACATCGCACGACGCTGTGCGTGCGGCGCGCGGCGCAGTTGGCGGCGATCAGCGAGGCGCGCGAAAACAGCGTATATTTGCCGGGCGTGAAACTGCCGGTGTCGCTTGGTTTCACCGAACAATGGGAATCGACGGTCGCCTCTGCGGATTACGTGCTGATGGTCACACCGTCGCGATTCGCGCGCGACGCCGCGAGCAGAGTAGCCTCCTCGCTGAGACCGGGGGTTACGATCGTCAGCGCGACCAAAGGTATCGAGGAAGACTCGCTGAAGACGATGACGGCGATGATGGCGGAATTCGCGCCGCCGTCGGCCGGACTCGCGGTCCTGTCCGGTCCGGGGTTCGCCGCGGAAATTGTCACCGGCAAGCCGGCGGCGCTGGTAGTGGCGTCGCGCGAGGACGCGGTGACGCATCGAGTGCAGCATCTCTTATCGGGACGCTTCTTGCGGCTCTATCGCAGCAGCGACGTCATCGGAGTCGAGCTCGGAGGAGCGATCAAGAATGTTATTGGAATCGCGGCCGGCGTCGGCGATGGGCTCGCACTCGGTTCTAGCGCGCGTGCCGCGCTGATAACGCGAGGCGTCGCGGAGATGACGCGACTGGCGATGGCGCTCGGTGCACAGCGGCAAACGATGGCGGGTCTGGCGGGACTAGGTGATCTGGTGCTGACTTGCACGGGTGAGATTTCGCGCAATCATGCGCTGGGCCTGCGGCTGGCGAGTGGAAGATTTGATATCCTGTCGGAAAGCGGTGAAGGGAAGCCGGTTGCCGAGGGCGTCGCAAATGCGCGTTCGATCAAGCGGCTGGCCGAGCGCGAGTCGGTCGACATGCCGATCGTGTCGGCGGTCTATCGATGCCTCTATGAAGGAGGCTCACCGCGGGCTATGGTCGAGGAGCTACTTAGCCGCGAGTTGAAAGCCGAGTTCTGACGATATTTGACTGTCGCGCTGGTTGCTGCGGCTATTTCTAAATTCGGACCAAATAAGGGAAGGATCGTTAACGATAAATGGCAGAGAAGGAAACTTGCAAAGCTAACGATTGCGAGCGCGAGGCTTACGCGAAGCGCTACTGTCGCAAGCATTACCGGCTGTGGACGCAGGGCGAGATGCCGAAGCCGCGGTATAAGATTTGTACCGGCGAGAAATGCCGCAAGAAGCGTTTTCGCGGTAGCCTGTGCGAGGAGCATTACGCGATCGCGCACGGCAAGAAAGGTGAGGGTGCGGCAGCAGCGGCACCTGCGCCTGCCGCTGCTGCGCCCGCCGCACCAGCGGAGCCGGCGGCTTCCGCCTGACGGCATTGCGGCGTTGCGGGAGGGATGGGCCTCGCCCGCAGGACGAGGCCCATCCCTCCCACGGAAATTGCGCCAGGGAAGGAATTGCTCCGGGGAACTCCGCGATGACCAACGTGATCATATCCGGCGCCGCCGGACGGATGGGCCGAATCCTCACCGGCCTGGTCGCGCGCGACCCGGCCTTCAAGCTGGTCGCGGCGGTGGAAGCTTCGGGGCTTCCCGTCATCGGCAAGGACGCCGGTGAGGTTGCGGGCCTCGGCGCGCTCGGCGTCAAGATCACCGATGACTACGCGTCGGTGGCGCGGCCGGATACCGTAACGCTGGATTTCACCACTGCGGCCGCTTGCCTCGACCATCTCACGGCGGCGGCAGCGGCCGGCGCCGCAATCGTGATCGGCGCGACCGGATTCACGCAGGAAATGGAAACGCGCGCCCGCCTGATCGCGGTCAAGACGCGGACTTTGATCGCGCCCAACATGAGCGTGGGCGTGAACGTGTTACTCAAGATCGTCGCGCAGGTCGCTGGAATTCTGAGCGACTTTGACGCCGAGGTGATCGAGATTCACCATCGCACGAAAGCCGACGCGCCTAGCGGCACCGCACTGGCTTTGGGCCGCGCGATCGCGGCTGCGCGCCGTCAGGATTTCACCGCGAACGCGGTTTTCGGGCGCGAAGGCATGACCGGCGTGCGACCCGCCGAGAGCATCGCGGTGCTCGCGCTCAGAGCGGGCGACGCGTTCGGCGACCATACCGTGATTTTTGGCGGGCAGGGCGAGCGGATCGAATTGACCCATCGCACGCAGAGCCGCGAATCACTCGCGCGTGGTGCGCTACGCGCTGCCACGTGGCTGGTTGGTCAGAAGCCGGGCCTCTACACGATGCGCGACGTGCTCGGCCTGTAGCACTACTCGAAAGCGGCTAAACCTCGCTCGCCCAGCGCTCCACCATCCGTCCGCGCAGCGCGGGGTGGCGGGTGAGGAAAAACGCGACCATCGCGGTTGCCGCCAGGATATTGCCCGCCACTATCGGCCACCATCCGAGCGCCTCGACCAGCGAGAGCGCGACCAAAGTCGCGACGCCGACGAAGAACACCTCGAAGCAGGCGAACAGCACGAACACGCCCAGCAGCAGCAGCGGTTCTTGTTCCGAAGCCGCGAGCATGAACGCCGCCAACAAGCCAAATAGGAGAAAGGCGGTGAAATGCACGACGCTATAGCCGACCACTACAGAGGTCGAAACCTGCAGCTTGTTGGGGTCGCGCAGCCCCGAGAAAATAGCCGCGCCCAGCAGGCCGGGAGTTCGAAAGGGCTGCCCCAGTGTCAGGTCATAAAGCAGGAACCACACCGCGACGGCGCTGCCGCCGATCAGACCGGACCACAAGCCTTCACGGACCACGCCGACCCACGGACCCAATAGCTCCCGCCCCAGGGCCGAATGCCGGCTGAAGAAGTAGGTTAACATCACGGCCGTGGCGAGTAGATTGCCGACCAGCACGCTCCACCAGGTGACCGCATCCGCCACTGCCGGACCGAGGAATACCACTACCGCGACGAAAAAAACTTCGAACGCAACCAGGAAGATGAAAACCGAGACCAGCAGCGAGCGTTCACGCTCAGCTACATCGAGAAGCCAGGCGCCGCATACGCCAAAGATAATAAAAACGCCGAAGTGAAACGCAGTGTACCCGAGTATCGAGCTGGAGTGCAGCGGCGTCGCCAGGTCGCACTTGCCGTGCAGGATCATCTCGCCGAGCAGACAGGGAGTTTGCAGCGGATGGCCGCGCGCCGCATCGAAGGCCAGGAACCATAGCGCGACGGTCAGCCCTCCTAGTAATCCGGCAATTGCGCCGTCGACAAGTACTCGCGCCCTGGGGGCTGTTATCGCTACGCTTGGGAAGGTTTCTTCTGATGTTGCCATACCTTCACACAAGCCGGGAATCGATGGGCTTAGATTCGCCGCAAGCTTACCCGATTTGGCACGACATGGAGGCCGCGCAGGCGCTGGTTGACAGGTGGTTGGTCGCGGTCTTCAAAGCGGGCCCATCGAAAAAAGATCACGGTGAACACACCGATGAAATAAAACCCGGCCCCTACCCACATGAGTAAGCCTCCTAGCACCTGATCGGCAAGAGGTGCAAGCTGGTACGGATGAGGCCCCTCCAGATACCAGGGATATATAACACCACTGGCCAGGGTGATCGGCGCCGCCACTGCCGCCATCGGAATCAGCAGGGCGAACAGATACAGCAGTTGGGCGGGATAGGACAAACGAGGCAATTCGGGAAGCGGGCTTAGCAGCGGCCACCACATCAGCACCCCTGCGGCCATCAAAACTAGATGGACCGCAATATGTACATCGTCGTCGCGGCACATCCGTTCGTAAATTACAGGCAGGTGAATAGCGACGAGCACGGCGTTGTACGTGCAGAATGCAATCAGCGGATTCGTCAGCAGGCGCGCGATTCGAGCCAGTGGGCGCGGTTTGATAAATGGCCGCAGCATCCATCCCGGGATTCCCAGCAGCAGCAGCGGTGGCATCACGAGCGTGAGCATCAGATGCTGCAGCATGTGCGCGCTGAACGAGCGGGCGTCTTCGAGCGCGTCGACCGGGCCATCCAACGCGAAAAGGATCGTTACCATCGCGCCCGCGAACGCAGCCACCTGGCCCGGTGATAACGGATTTCTGCTACGGCGCGAGGCGTAGAGGTACACAATCGCGATCAACAAAACGCCCGCGACTACGCTCGGATGAATACTTTCCATTTACTTACTTAAGCGCCGAGGAATGC
>DATJOQ010000150.1:0-13690 GCA_035506935.1 Binataceae bacterium (SeqCode)
GCGGGTGTTGTCGGTGCCCGTGATGATGGGCACGTTGCTCTACATCTTGTATGTGCTGGCCGCGCCTCCGCGCGATGGCAATCAGGAAGATGGCGTTGAATCTTGAACTGAGTGAATTGCTTAAGCCGAGCGCGTGGGATGTCAGGCGCGATCCGAAGCTCGCGTATCGGTGGGATTTAGCGCGAGCGCGTGTGCGCGGAGACCGGCCGTAAACAAAGGGATTCGACTGTATGGCCATTCAACAGGGTAATGGCGGAAGCGGGGCAAACGGCCCTGATAGTTCGGGCGTGACCATGATGGCAGCCGCTGCCGGAGGCGCCGGCGCTGCGGCGCCCAAAGCTGCCGCGATCAAAGCTGCGCCCGGCGGGAAGCAGCCGGCAGCGAAGAAGACTGCCGCGCCCCAGGACGACAAGATCCATTGCTGGCCGTTCCTGGTGCGCAGCGAATTCCTGATGGCGATCGCCGTCGTCATCATTCTCACCATCTGGTCGATCACGATCGACGCTCCGCTGGAGGAGCCGGCCAACACCACCAGGACTCCGAATCCGTCGAAGGCGCCTTGGTATTTCCTTGGACTGCAGGAGATGCTGGTGTTCTTCGATCCGTGGTACGCGGGCGTGGTGCTGCCCAGCTTTATCATCGTGGGGCTGATGCTGATCCCGTACCTGGATATCAATCCCAAGGGCAATGGCTACTACACCTTCAAGGAACGCAAGTACGAGTTGCTGACGTTCTTTCTCGGCTTCCACGTGCTGTGGGTGTCATTCATCATAATCGGCACTTTTTTCCGCGGTCCTGGATGGAACTGGTTTTGGCCCGGACAGATCTGGGATCCACATCTGGTCGAAGCGCTGACCAACGTCGATCTTCCGTACCTGTTCGGCTTCCGTGACTACACCTGGTCGGCGATCTTCGGTCTCACGATCATCGGAGCGTATTTCGTGGTCGGCTATGTGGGCTTTTACTTATGGGTGCGAGCGCGGCCCGCCAACGATCCATGGTCGGCGTTTCCCGGCGGCGGAAAGGAATTGCTCGCGAAGTGGGGGCCGGTGCGATTCGGGATCACGGGATTTTTGTTTTTGGCGATGCTGGGCGTGTTCGCGAAGATGGCGATGCGCCACGCGTTCAACATCAAGTACATCATGGTTACGCCCTGGATTAACATTTAGCGCGGCGGCTGGCGTGTTCTTGCTCGCAAAGGTGTTGGAAGCGTTGGGATGTGCGGATGTGGGCTTCGCGCTTTATGTCGGTATCAGCAAAAACGCCATGGCCCAGGAATTCGAAATCGCCCTGGTTGGGATACTGGTGTTCACGGTCGGTTACGCGTTGGAAAGCTGGTCTAGCTAAGAGCAGAGCGAGTGTCGAAACAGGTTGGACGCAAGCAAGTTAACTACCAGCCGATACTGGTCGCGATGCCCGTCGCGAGGGACGGCGCGCAAGCGCGATACGCTGGCGTGGAGCCGTAAGCGATGACCTTCCGATATGGGCTCGACCCTAACGAGGAGAAAAAATCCTACAGCGCGCTGTTCGTGCTGCTGGTCGCGCTGCTGATCGTCGGCGCGATCTGGTCAATCTGGGACGACAACATCTCCCGTCGCCCGTGGAAAGAATACCAGGTGGAATTCAACCGCCTGGCGTACGACCAGTACATGAAGCAGGCGCAGGACGAGCAGAACCGTCTCAACAAGGATCCTCAGTATGTAAAGCTCACCAAGGAGTTGGAGGTTGCCGGGCAAGATCTGAGTTCCGGCGAGACTGAGGCCAAGCTCGATGAGCTGCGCGCCGAGCTGGACCACGCCAAACATGTCACCGACGACAAGGATCAGGCGGTTAGATTCACCAAGTCCGAGCTCACTGAACGCTGGTACGATTACAACCACGCGATCCAGGTGCAGCAGGACGCCGCGCCGTTTAAGGCCGAGATCGATCGGCTGAACCAGCGATTGGCCGGTGAGCAGGTCGCTGCCGACCAGGCGAAGCTTCATCAGGTCGAGATCCAGAACAAAATCGAAGCGGTGACCGCGAAGGTCGACGACATCAACGACAAGCTCAAAGGAATGACCAAGGCCCGTGACGACCTGGTGGACAAGGCCGACGGGTACATGATTCCGGTCAAGTTCCGCAACCGCGTGCTGTTCCGCTATCCCAAGATTCCAAAGATCGATCAGACGGCGATCGATGACTTCGATCGCAACGCGTTCGACGAAGCGGTCGCGCGCGTGGATCGATGCATGAGCTGTCATGAGGGAATCGACAAGCGCGGCTTCGAAAACGCGCCGCAGCCTTTCCGCACGCATTCGAACTACGCGCAGATCATTCTGAAGCATCCGCCCGACAAGCTCGGGTGCACGCCGTGCCACGAAGGGCAGGGTGCGGCGGTGAACTCGGTCGAGATGGCTCACGGCTACGAAGAGTTCTGGGAGCATCCGATGCTCAAGGGCGCCAAGAT
The DNA here is from genome assembly GCA_035506935.1 of Binataceae bacterium (SeqCode). Lineage (GTDB taxonomy): Bacteria > Desulfobacterota > Binatia > Binatales > Binataceae > DATJOQ01. The sequence continues at coordinate 2,450 of DATJOQ010000150.1, forward strand.
GGAGGCGCGGTGCATCAAGTGCCACGTCGACGTTGGTTCGCTGCGCGCTACTTCGGGCGAATCTCTGGCGCCGCACTGGGTCGAAGGCGAGCGGATGTTCGAACAGATGGGATGTCACGGATGCCATCTGGTTGCCGGCTACGAAGACATGCCCAAGATCGGTCCGTATCTGAAGCTGGCGGCGGTCAAGCTCGATCCTTCATGGGCGGTGCGATGGGTTACCAATCCGCATCAGTTCCGTCCGCACACGCGCATGCCGAATTTCATGTTCAATCGCGAGCAGGCGACCGCGATCGCAGCCTACCTGTTTGACAGCTCAAAGGCTGATTCGGCGAAGTGGTCGACCGCTCATCCCGAGCCGCCAACCCTGCAGGCGGATGTGAAGAATCCGGCGATGGTTGAGGAAGGCAAGGGATTGTTCGAATCGATCGGATGCAAAGCGTGTCACACCGCGGATCCCGACAAGTACGGGACGCCGATCGGTGTCGCGGATGACTTCAAGCCCAACGAATCGCGCACGGCCAAGGACTTCGCGCCCAATCTCAGCAAGGTCGCGGAGAAGACCGACGCGCGCTGGATCTACTACTGGCTTAAGAATCCTCGCGACTTCTCGCCGCATACTGCTATGCCCTCACTGCGTCTGAGCGACCACGAGGCGGCTGCGCTCACCGCGTATCTGATGACCCTGGGACAGAAGCAGAGCGATCCCGGCGTCGAGCAGGCGATGGCGCAGGCGGATCAGATCGCCAAGGGCAAAGCGCTGGTGCGCAAGTACGGATGCTTCGGATGCCACGAAATCAACGGCATGGAGCATGAGTCGCGAATCGGCGTCGAGCTGACCAGCTTCGGCTCCAAGCATCTCGACGAACTGTTCTTCGGCGACCGTACGGATATCCCCAACACCTGGGACGATTGGACCTTCAACAAGCTGCACGATCCGCGAGTCTATGCGACCGCTGACGTCGAGCAGTTGATGCCGAATTTCGACTTCCAGGATGCCGACATCAAGAACCTGCGGGTCTTTCTGGCGAGCCTCACCGACGCCAAAGTGCCGGAACGTTATCGCGTGCACGATACCGATCGACAGGAAGCGATCGTCAACGGCCGGCGGATGGTCAACTACTACAATTGCGTCGGCTGCCACATTATCGAGAATCGCGGCGGTTATATCCGGCGCTTCTATGAGCAGAACCTCAACTTCGCGCCGCCGATTTTAAACGGCGAAGGCGAAAAGGTTCAGCCGCAGTGGATGTTCGGATTCCTCGAAGCGCCGGTTCCGATTCGGCCGTGGCTCAAGTTGCGCATGCCGACCTTCCAGTTCACCAGCAGCGACGATGATGCGCTGGTCAGCTATTTCGGCGGCCTTTCGGATATCCAGAACCCGTACATGTTCCTTAATACCTCGACGCTGCCGCAAGTGGATCTGTTGGCGGGTCAGAAGCTTACGACCAAGGACTACTTCAACTGCTTCAGTTGTCATCAGCAGGGCGACAAGAAACCCGAAGGACCGCCCGACGGCTGGGCGCCTGATCTGAGCATGGCGCGCCATCGCTTGCGGCCCGAATGGTTCGTCAAGTGGATACATAATCCTCAAGCGCTGCAGCCAGGAGCTAAGATGCCGTCGTTCTATCCCGGCGGCCCTGACGACATCCTAGGTGGCAACGAGGATCGCCAGATCCGCGCGCTGCGCGATTATATCTTCTGGATCGGCGACCATCCGGGTGAGAACCCCGGCCAGGTTGCGCAGGTTTCCACAACCACCATCAACGCGCAGACCACAGGGAGCTCCAATGCGCAGGCTAATACGAGCCCTGCTCCAACCAACGGCAATGTAAGCAAACAGTAGTGGATCATCGTCGAAACCAGAACCGGGAGGCTAACTGATATGAGAAAGCTCACTTTCCTCGTAGTCGCGATCACGACGCTCGGGCTGGCTGCGAGCGCGATGGCGTACGAGGCGGAAGCGGTTTCCAACGGCGGAACGATCAGCGGCACCGTGAAATACGACGGCCCCGCGCCTGCGCCGAAAGAAATCCAGGTGACCAAAGACAAGGAAGTGTGCGGCCTGATGAAGCACTTCGACCAGACCCTGGTGGTCGGCAGTGACGGCGGAATCGCCAATGCGGTCGTGGTGCTAACCGATATCAGCAAGGGCGAAGCGGTGAAGCCGACCGAGGCCAAGTTCGATCAGAAGGGATGCCAATACGATCCACACGTACTGGTAGTTCCGGTTGGCAGCACGGTCGACGTGACCAATTCGGACGGCATCTTGCACAACATCCATACCTATTCGACCAAGAATCCGCCGTTCAACATGGCGCAGCCGAAGTTCAAGAAAGTGATCAAGGTGACCTCGCTGACCCAGCCAGAGGTGATCAGGGTCACCTGCGACGCTCACAACTGGATGGGCGGATGGTGGGTCGTGGTCGACAATCCGTATTACGCGGTGACCGACGACAAGGGCAATTTCACGATTAAGGACGTACCGCCGGGCGACTACACTGTCCAGGTATGGCAGGAGAAGCTGGGCAAAGAAGATCAGAAGATTTCGGTCAAAGGCGGGCAGACTGCGACCGCGAACTTCTCGATGAAGCCCAAGAGCTAAGCGCGCGCGGCGAGGCGGGCTTTGCCTCGCGAGATCGCGTGCGGCACAATAGCGTTCGATGCGACGCCCGGGACAACCTCCCGGGCGTCGCGATTCTGTCCGCAGCTCGTTGGTCCTCGCGCCTAGTTAGTGTAAACAGGAACAGAATGACTACGATCAAACGGCTGGATCGAGTAGTGGTCGCGACGGCCGATCTGAACGACGCGGCCGAACTATACCAGCGGAATTTCGGCTTCAAGTTACGCGAGGCGCCCGACGGCGAAACCGCGACGCTCGCGATCGGCAATGCGGAAATCCGGCTGGTGTCCGGTTCGAATCCGGCGATGAAGCTTGCGCCGGGAGGCGAGGGCATGGCTGCGCTGTGGCTGGAGACGGACGACGTCGAGGGCGTGGCGCGAGCGCTAGAAACTGCTGGAATCAAGTGCGAGCCGATTCGCAGCGAAGGCGGCCAGCGGATTCTCTCGGTCGATCCGCCAGCCTCAAACCAGGTGCCGCTATTCATATTCGACCGTCAGACCTGATCTAAAGTGAAACTTTAACTATGGTTAGTTTCGAGCTCGCCGAAGAGCAGCGCATGATCCGCGATACGGTCGCGGCTTTCGCGCGCGATGAAATTCGTCCGGCCGCGCGCGCCGCCGATGAGAGCGGCGCGATACCCGAGGCGCTGATCGAGAAATCGTGGGAGTTGGGCCTGGTCAGCGGACCGATCCCGTCGGAGTTTGGCGGCCTCGACGACACGCGCTCGGCGGTGAGCGGCGCGATCGTCGCCGAAGAGCTCGCCTTTGGCGATCTAGCGATCGCGCTTCATATGCTGGCGCCACGTATCGTCGCGTTCCCAATTATCGATATGGGCACGGAGGAGCAGCACAAGCGATATCTGCCGTCGTTTGCGGGCGATCGATTCGTCGCGGGCGGCGCCGGAGTGATGGAGCCGCGCTACGACTTCGACGTGAGCGATATGTCGACGATCGCGCGGCGCGATGGAAGCGGGTATGTCCTCGACGGCCAGAAGTGCTGCGTGCCGCTGGCGCGCGAATCGCGTGACATTCTCGTATATGCGGCGCTTGGCGTAGACTCCGGCTCAAATGGCGTTGGCGGATTTTTGCTCGCGCGCGATACGCCCGGCGTTACAATCTCGGAGCGCGAGAGGAACATGGGACTGAAGGCGCTCGCGACCTACGAGGTCGAGCTGAAGCAGTGTCGTATCGACGGCGCGAATCGGCTCGGCGGTACGTCGGGCGAGAAGCTGAATTTCACGCGCCTCGTGAGCCAGACGCGCGTGGCGATGGGTGCGATGGGCGTGGGAGTCGCGCGCGCAGCCTACGAATACGCGCGCGCCTACGCCAAGGAGCGCAAGGCGTTCGGTCATCCGATCGCGACGCGCCAGGCGATCGCGTTCATGCTGGCCGAGATGGCGATTGAGGTCGACGCCGCGCGCTTGTTGATCTGGCAGGCGGCCGTAGCGCTCGACAAGGGCGAGGATGCGCTCAAGCAAAGTTACCTCGCTCGGAACTATGTCGCGGCGGCGGCGCTCAAGATCACCGACAACGCGGTCCAGGTGCTCGGCGGCCACGGCTATATCCGCGAGCATCCGGTCGAGATGTGGCTGCGAAACGCGCGCGGCTTCAGCAGCTTCGAGGGTCTGGCGATAGTTTGAAAATGCGGCTTGGAAAATCCGAGATGACGGCTGTGATGGAATATCGATGATTGATTTTGAACTAAGCCCGGAACTGATTCAGCGTCGCGATTTGGCCCGCACGGTCGCGCGCGACGTGATCCGAACGATCTCGCGCAAATACGACGAGCACGAGCACGAGCGTCCGGTCAAATTGTGGGAGATGATGTGGGCGGCGTCGCGCCAAGGCGAGCAGCGTGGCGGCGGATCCGCGCGCGACGGTGGTGAAAAAGGCGAGGGCGAGAGGACACCTGAGTTTCGCAATCTCTCCACTATCGTGCTGACCGAAGAACTGTGTTGGGGCGACGCGGGAATTTTCCTTTCGCTGCCGGGTCCTGGACTGGGCGGCGCGGCGATCGCGGCGGCCGGAAATCCCGAGCAGAAAGAGCGGTTCCTCAAGCGCTTCAGGGAAGGCGCGCCGAAATGGGGCGCGATGGCTATCACCGAGCCGGGATGCGGTTCGGATTCGGCCGCGATTACCACTACCGCGGTGCGCGACGGCGATCACTGGGTGATCAACGGCACCAAAATTTTCTGCACCGCGGGCCAGATGGCGCTCGAAGGCTCGGACGGTCTGGTGGTGGTGTGGGCGACGCTCGACAAGACCGCCGGGCGTGCCGGGATCAAGCCGTTCGTGGTGGAGCATCACACTCCCGGGATGAGCGTGGTGAGAGTCGAGAACAAACTCGGAATCCGCGCGTCCGACACCGCCGCGATCGTGTTCGAAGATTGCCGCGTGCCGCTCGATCATATCCTGGGCAGCGCCGAGATTCGCCGCGAAGGTGGCTTCAAGGACGTGATGGCGACCTTCGACGCGACGCGGCCGATCGTGGCGGCGATGGCGATTGGAGTGGGCCGCGCTGCGCTCGAGTTCGTGCGCGATTTCCTCGGCGAGCAAAAGGTCGCGATTCGCTACGGGCTGTCGCCGCGGCGCCTGAGCGCCGTCGAGCGCGACTTCATGGAGATGGAAGTGCAGCTCGAAGCCGCGCGGCTGCTGGCGTGGCGCGCCGCCTGGATGATGGACGTGGGGCAGCGCAACAGCCTGGAAGCGTCGATGGCGAAGGCCAAGGCCGGTCTGGCGGTGACTCAGATCACGCAGAAAGCCGTCGAGCTGCTTGGGCCGCTGGGCTATTCGCGGCGCTTTCTGCTCGAAAAGTGGATGCGCGACGCCAAGATCAACGACATCTTCGAGGGGACGCAGCAGATAAATCTGCTGATCATCGCGCGGCGAATCCTCGAGTACAGCAGCAAGGAGCTCACGTGACGCGAGCGCTCGCGCGCAGTGCAAAGGATCGCGGATGAAAGACTGGATCCACGGTATCAACTGGTGGCTGTTGGCACTGGCGGTTGCGATTTGGTGGGGCGGGCGGCGGCTCGCGAGTAATGCTGCGAAGCGGGCAGCGCAGCGTCGCAAAGAGGAGATGCAGCGCAAAAAGGCTGAGCCCGGCGGAGCGACGGGACCGCGCCAATAGCAAGCTGCTGCGGATTCGAGCGAGCCCGCAATTAGGCACGGCACGCGTTCAGTCGCTGGTGCCCGAGACCGGCTGAAGTCTGGTTTCCAACCTGCCTCCACCCCATGATCCAGCCATTAGCTGGCTGCGGCTTCGATGCGGATGCTGGCGCCGAAGTTCCTTCCAATCGATTGGTTGATCGGGACTAAGCTTCTTCCACGGCGAGGGCGTGGTTCGTTGAACTAACGGTGTGTCGCTTTCGAGCGCGTCTGCCACTTGGTCTTTTGCAGCGCTCGCGCTTTGGGCGCTGGCAGAGGCCAGGCCTTCACTGATCGAGAGCACGGTCACATTTCCGTCGCGGCTGACCAGCACCCGTTTGCGCTCGACCGCGACCAGCGTTCCGGTGTCCGGAATTTCGTCCCCAAGGCGATAAAGCGCCTGCTGATGGTCGCTGGTGTCTTCGATCACCGCGAAAGGCTTGGCTAAAGTCAGCTCCGACGTGCCGAGCAGTTTGACATGCAGGTGAACAACCGCTGGAGCCATCGGTGCCGCCACTTCCTTAATCGAGTTGAAGACGTCGCGTTCAACGATCATGGAATAAGAAGCGCGCGGCAACGCAGGCGCGATGACGGGTTGTGCGGATTGTATCGGCGGATCGAATCGAGGACCGGCCTCGAGACTGCGTGCGATCAAGTCGTCGGCGGATAAAGCGCCGAAATAAGCAATCGCCCCGATCAGAATGAAATTAAGAGCGGTGACGTAGCGGCCTGACAAACGGATCTGCATCAACTTGATTGTTCAGCCTTTTGAGCGCTCCAAGTATCCCGCTGACTGGGCGAATCCGCAAACGAACGTGCCAACGGTTGGTTTGCACGAAGCGCTAATCCCAATTTCCGCAAGCGCTTTCCATCCTGCCAGCTCAGCCACTTCTATTTGACGTTATCTTTCTTATTCTCTTCAGTTTTTGGTTTGTAAATGTAGCGCAAGTGCCCGGCTGCGGCGGCGAAGTCGCCATTTTTCATCAGCGTCGAAGCCAGTATCCGATGGTAGTAAGGCGAATCGGGGAAATCGTCGACGCATCGAGTGAAGAGCCTCAGGTTATCGTGCCAGATCGGCTCCAGGCGCCATAGCTTGGCAATGTCGAACGCGATGAGAGCAGCCACCGCTACCGCTACTGCACGGCTTCGCACGACGCTGTCGCCGACGAAATCGATCAGCCAGGTCCCAACCCATAGGCAGAACGCGAATGAAGCCAGGTACAGATAGCGGTCCTGCACGAAGGCGACGATGTGATTAAAGCTGAAGGCCGGCGCCAATGATACGAACCACCAGATCGCGCAGAACAGATAAAGCTTCGCGCGCGGGCTGTTGCGGAAGATCAAATATCCAGTGAGCGCAAGCAAAGCGAGAATTCCGAGGGGAACGAACAATTCGCTGAAGCTGGGGGCCATCACGCCGTTCACGTCGTGCGACGGCTCGGCCATCCAGGGGAAGATCAGTAATTCCACATAATGAACCAGCACCGTCGGGATGGTCATCAGAATCTGGGCTGAGGTGAACAGCGGATGCGGCTGGAAAAGACTGACCGGCACGGGAGTCCCACCCACGTACAGCTTATGCGGCATCAGCCCAAAGGTTCCTTCAGGTCCCAAGACCAGCGCACGCGCACCGATATAAAGCATCGCGACCACAAAGAAAGGCGCCGAACTCAGAATGCTCTGGCCGATTCGTGCAGTAAGCGGAGCCGGCTCGCCGCGCAGCTCACTTCCGGTCTCGAACAAGAACACGTAGACCGCGACCAGCAGCGGAAAGAGGACCGCGGTTTCGTGGCTGAACGCCGCAAAAGCGAAAAGGATCATCGCGATGGCTGTACCCCGCCATCCGGTCGAAGAACGTCGAATGAAGACAGACAACGAACCCATCGCGAAGCCCGCGGCCAGGGGCTCGCCCATCGCTTGAATCGAAATTACCGCCGCGCCATTGGACGGCATAAGCGCGAACAGCAGCGCGACCAGCAATCCGATTACGGTGTTGGCTGTAAGCAACTGGGCCAGACGAAAAACCGCCAGCACCACTGAGAGATGCAGCAGGATCTTCAAGAAATGCCATCCGGCCGCGTGAAGTCCGGCCAGCTGAAAACCCAAGCCAAGGCAGACGTTCTGAATCGGGCGATAGTACGAGCTTTCGGGCGGATGCGCCATCGCGTAGTACCACCACACGTCGCGCGTTAGCGAATCCCAGATGAAAGACCAATGGCGCAGCCGGGCGTTCCTGACGAGCGCGGGGAAATCGTCGTAGACGAAGCCATTGTTGAGCGTTCGCAGAAAAGCCAGCGTCGTCAATAGCAGTATCCCGGCCAGCAACGCGGTCTGCCTGCGGTTCAGGCCCCAATGAAACAAAAGAGGAAATCGCGACGATTTATCAGAGGCGGCTTTCGAGCCGGTGGTGTCGGGAGCCGAGTCTTCCATGGAGTCAATGTGATAGCGGACCCGCTGCATGGTCAACCCGAGTGAACAGGGTTAGCGAACCTCGCCAGTCTAGAGCCGAAATACGATTCTAAGGCGATATTGCGACGTTGGTCACAACCCGTCGTCGATCGGGCGTGGCAGCTATACGCTGCACGGCGCTGTCCTTGATGCTGAATTAGCTTTATCGCCCGATCCACCGCAGCCGAAGGCCGGGTCGCGAAATCGCCAACCAGCGGAGCATCGTGAAATGCACTGCGACCGTATGCCGATTAAACTTTTACGGACCGATCAAGCTGGTGATGTCGATGCTTATAACGGTGGGTGATTTGTCGCAGACGCACGAATAGTTACTATCGTCGTTGCCTTCCTGAAGGACCAGAATAAAGCACTGCTCCGGCTGGTTCGAAGTTATCGCGCCGCACAGGTTCGCATTACCCGTCATGTCGAGGGTTCCAGTGGCAGGATTGAGACCCCCAATCGCGCTTCCCTTGGGATTGTAGACCATTTGAAAGTTGATGTAGTCGAAAAACGGCAGGTTAACATTATTGCTGGTATTGATGGTGTTGAAGTCGGGGATGGCGCCGTCGAAATCCACATCAACCAAGCCCTGCGAGTCAACCTTTATGTAAGGAGCGCCGGGCGGAATCGCCAGCGTGTTCGTAACGTCATCGAAGGACGTGCAGGTGCCGCTGTTGAACGCGGGAATGATGATGTCGTTCGCCAGATCCTGAATGAAACTGCCCTTGATCTTGGCCAAACGAACTTTCCAGGAGTAACTATCGGATGCCGCTGGAAAATCCACGCAACTTAACGGCATTGAATTGACCGTATAAACCGTCTCCACGACGCTGCCATTACTGATCACGAAATCTGCTGCAAAAGCTGCGGCGCTGTGAGCGGCCAACGCGAAGGAAAAGGCCAAGATCGCAATTCCCCCTAGAAGCCGTTGACCCTTTCTCATACTTCCTCCTTAGGACTTTGTGCCTCCTAGAGGGCACCCCCCACCTGGTGTCTCAGGTTTGCAATGCCTGAAAAACTAACCTTAGATGTTGGCAAAGTCAAATAAATGGAGCCTGCTGTTACAGTTTGTATAGAAATAACTACAGTTAGTTATAGACAAAAAGAACGTCACAAAGCGTGCTTTAGTCAAAACCAGCAGCAATTTTCCTGCCCGACTTCAAAATGGTCGAAAGCGCGTCTGTGAACATTCGTATCGGTCGAGAAATCTGACCTCACGCATACCGGGCAATCCATCAAATGGAAGGCTGAAAGCAGGGGCCGCGCCGGCGAAGCGGGTCGGCCCCTGCGGCAATAGGTGTCTCAGGGTAAGAGCAGACTGGTAACGTCTATGTCGACAATCGTCGGACTCGTGCACACACAGGACAAGTCGCCACCGCTGAAGCCGCTCTGTTCGCTGCTTAGGCCCAGGATGAAGCACTGCTGCTCGTCGGGTTGCAGGATGTTGCAGAGATTTGCGTTGCCCGAAACCTCGAGTTTTCCTACCCCGGCCATGAGGCTTTCGGCCATCGAGGCGGTTGGATTGTACGCCAAGTTGAGATCGATCAGATCGAAGAACGGCAGGTCGATATCACGGCTGCTGTTGTCGGAGCTAAAGTCGGGCACTGCCGCCTCGAAACTGGCATGCACGATACCCTGATCGTCGGTCACCACTGACACGCCGCCGGGCGGAATCTCGAGCGTGTTGTTAACGTTGCTGATTGCGGCGCAGGAGCCGCCGTTAAAGGCGATTAGAATTGTATTGTTGGCGAGTTCCTGGCCAAAGTCGTCGCTGATTTTGGCGACTCGGAGCTTCCAGTCGTAGGAATCCGACGCCGCTTGCACGTCGGTGCAGCTCACCGGAACGGAATTGACGGTGTATACCGTCTCGCTTACGGTGCCGTTGCTCAATATGAAATTAGGAGTGGCTGTCGGCGTTGGCGTGGCAGTCTTAGACGGCCTGGGCGTATGGCTCGGCCGTGGAGTGTGGGTTGGCGTCGGAGTCGGTGTCGCGGGGAGCGCCGTGAGCGTTGGTACCGTCGTCGCGGTTACCGTTGGCGTAGGTGTCTGAGTCGGCTTCGGGGTGTGACTCGGGCGAGGCGTATGCGACGGTCTGGGCGTATGGCTCGGCCGTGGCGTATGGGTTGGGGTCGCTGTGGCTGTCGGCGTCGGCGCGGTGAATGTTTCTACCGGCGTAGCAGTCGCGGTAGCCGTGGGCGTATGGGTCGGCCGTGGCGTGTGACTCGGGCGAGGCGTATGGCTCGGACGAGGCGTGTGCGACGGTCTCGGGGTATGGCTCGGGCGCGGGGTATGGGTTGGTGTCGGCGTCGGAGTTACCGTTCGAGTATGGGTCGGCGTCGCGGTCGGGGTCGTCGTGACCGTAGGCGTCGCCTTCGGTTTCGGTGTAGCCGTCGCGGTCCGAGTAGCTGTGTGGGTGGCGGTCGGCGTCAATTTCGGCTTCGGCGTCTGGGTTGGTGTTGGCACCAGCGTACGAGTAGCCGTGGGCGTCGGAGTTGCCTTACGGGTATGCGTGGAAGTGGGAGTGCTGGTAGGGGTTGGGGTCGTAGTTGGAGTAGTTTTGGCGTTGGCTTGGCTAAAAAGAGCCATGGATGCAATCAGAGCAATAATAACACTTCGAGCAATCCGACCCCGTTTCATACCTACTCCTTGATTCTCTGTATCAACCGCAGCCTGCACATTTTCCGCGCGAGAAAAGTCACGCCAAGGCTAGTGGCAGCGAGCCAGCGAGTCAATTGCCATAAGAGAAATCTTTGTAGCGCGCGGAAAGAATCTTTAGAATCCTCGAACACAAATTCGCACTGAATTGGTGAAGATTAAATATTTAGGCGTAATACGGCGCTATCGATGTCGCGTTACGCTTCGGCGCGCGATCTTAGGAGCGGAAGGGAATCAGAGGAGAAAATCGAAGCGACGAGTGCGCGTGCAGGGGCGAAGGCGCCGCAGCGGTCCGCCGGCTCTCAACTGAAGCGAGAGCGCGGCCGGCCGTTGCGGCGAATAGCAAGCGAATTAATCAGGTCCGATAAT
>DATJOQ010000151.1:0-12468 GCA_035506935.1 Binataceae bacterium (SeqCode)
TCCATCACGTCATACACGTCGTTGAAATTCGCCCAGGTTTCGAGGGCCTTGCACGCCAGGCGCATTTTGGTTTCGTGGCGGAAATGGTTGCCGACCAGGGCGGTGCCTTTGCCGCTGGCGCCGGCGGCGATCGCAGCCCTCTCCAGGAGAACGACCTGCTTCAATCCGCGGCGCGCCAATCGAAAAGCGACATTGACGCCGATGATGCCGCCGCCGATCACGACGGCGTCCGCGCTCTCGCCCATGATTATCGTGCCCCCTATCCATCCCGGCGGGATAAGTCAGTCCGACTCCTGAATCGGCTTGCCGCCGTTCTTCCCAAGATACTTCGCTGCGACAGAGCAGGAACGACGGTGCTCAACCGGGACGATGGCTTTGACGGCTATTTTTTATCAAGAATTTCCGTTCGCAACGTGCGAACGATTTGCTCGTGCGCGCGGCCTACTAGGTGATCGAACTCGCGAGAAGAGACAGTACGATCACTCGAGAGATTTATTTGCGCTGCGCGGGAACGATCGTCAGGGTCGTCGGTTTGCCCTCGCGCATGACAGTGATTTCGACGGGTGCGCCGATCTTCACTCCTTCCAGCGCGTAAGTGTAATCGTAGATATTGGTAATCCGCTTGTGCCCCAGGTCGACGATAACGTCGCCGGCTTTTAGACCGCCACGCTCGGCGGGGCTGCCCGGACGAACGCCATTGAGCTTCACTCCTGGCTGAGTGCTATCGGTGTAATCCGGAATGGTTCCGAGATAAGCGCGCAGACCCTCGCGTCCCGGTCCTTGGGCCGGAGTCGTTACCTTCACCCAATGCGGAGGATCTTTGCGCGTCGCGAGATCCTCGATAATGCGCGCCTCCAGGGCGAGCACTTGCGCTTCGCCCGCAGCGTTGATTTTGTCCGCGGTATCGCTCGGGCGATGGTAATCGGCGTGCGAGCCGGTGAAAAAGTTCAGCGTCGGAATATCCTTTTCATAGAAGGTGGTCGAGTCTGTAGGCAGATAGGGGTCGCTGCTCAGGCTGACGCGCAGTGGCGTCGAGAGCGCGGCCTGTTCGATCAATCGCGGCCACAGGATGGCTGAGCCGGTTCCCTGGATCGCGAGGCGCTGCTCGCGCAGACGGCCGATCATGTCCATGTTGATCATCGCAACGACGTGTGAGAGATCGACCGGCGGATTGCGCGCGAACGCCGCCGAGCCAAGCAATCCGAGTTCCTCGCCGCTGAAGCATACGAAAATCAAATCGCGCCGCAATCGCGATCGACGCTGACTGAAATAGCGCGCCAGTTCGATCACCCCGACCGTGCCGCTGGCGTTGTCGTCCGCACCCGGATGAATCTGGCCCGGTTGCGGCGCGAGCGAATTTTCGTCGCCGTGGCCGAGATGATCGTAATGCGCCCCGACGACGATCGCTTGTTCGGTGCGGTCGGGCGCGCCGGCGCGAACCATTCCGAACACGTTATGGCCCACGGCGGTTTGTTTCTTCAGATCGACGCGCAGCTTGACGGTTGCGCCCGGCACGACGAAACCGGTTTTGGTTTCGAGCTGGTCCAGTGAATCTTGAGTTTGCTTTAAATCCTTTCCTGCCGAAGCGAGGATCTCCTCCGCGAGCTTGCGCGAGATTTGTGCGGCGATAATTCCCGAATCGGCGAAACTGACGTCGTGGCTATTCGAAATGAAGGAGTCTTCGGGCAGAGAATTGGGCCCCGCGAAAACCAGGATCGCTTTGGCGCCGCGTTCGCGCGCCTGCATCGCCTTCATCCGCAGCGGCGCATAATGGCGCAATCGCTCGCGCTCGCTCTCCGGTGCGGACTCGGGCGAAAAGCGCAGGACCATCACGATTTTATTTTTAACGTTGAGACCCGCGAACGAGTCGTAGTTTTCCGCGACGATACCGTAACCGGCGAATACGACCTCACTCTCGACTTCGCCGTTCGCTGACAACGCCAGTGGCGCGAACTGGCGGTCAAGCTCGGCAGAAATCCGCTTGGGGCCGAGCGTCACCTTCATCGTGTTGTTGGGTCCGAGCCCGACGCCCGACTGAAAATCGAACGGCTGCTGCCTGACGTCGGTGAGACCGGCCGCTCGAAACCGTTCCTCGATGAACGCTGCTGCCAGATGCTCGCCCACCGTTGCCGTGCGCCGGCCTTCGAGCGCGGGTGAAGCCAGATAGCCGATATCCTTGCGAATCTCATTTGGATCGAACGCCGTCGCCTTCGTGCCTGCGGTCGAGATGATGACTTTGCTCGGCGCCGACGTTTCAACGTTCGCCGCACCGCTGCGATAGACGGGCGCAATCGCGAGTAGAAGCAGCGCGAAAACCGGTAATCGCCTTATCACCAACTTTTGACTCATGTTGCAGTAATTTTACGTGATCACTGCAAATGCAGTTAAGTGAGTTTTTCCAGTAAAGAGTGCACATTTCTGGCTGTTTATGCACCAGAATAGGAGACGATTCCCGACGTCGTAACTAATTGGGTATAGCAACGTACTTCTAAGTAGAATCAGTCTTGCTTGGGCACTTGAGCCGAAAGGACAGCCCAAATGGAAGACAAATTGGAATTGCTAAGAATAGAAGAAACCAGGCTGCGCACGGAGTTGTGCTTCCTGTTATCGAGTCAATTGGTTACGGACGAAGCAAAGGTTGAAGCGGTAAGACGCCAGATCGAAGGGATAGTAGAATTGAAGCGCGAATTACTGGGGCATCAGTGTCCGCCCAACTAAGACTGGTGGAGAATCAGCCCGGCTCACCGAGATGGCTCGAGCAAGACGAGATGAATCATTCGCGGAGCGCGGCTTCAGCCTCCGCGACAGAAGCCACTCGCGCGATTCCCTGGCGCAAGTTCGCCAGTTCAGTCTTCTGTACTTCCTCGCCCGAGATGTTCGCGCCTGAATCGTCCTGAAGCGCGATCGGCGCGGTCCCGTCACTTAGAAAAACTACATTGTAATCGCGAAAGTTAGCGTCGCGCGCGGTCGAGTCGCAGCAGAAGTTGGTCGAATAGCCGCCGATCACGACGGTGTCGATACCACGGCTGCGCAACAGGTTATCGAGCTCTGTATTGTAGAAGGCGCTGTAGCGATTGCGCTGCAGCACGATATCACCCGGCGCCGGCGCGAGCTCGGAGCAAATTTCAACCCCGGGCGTGTCTTTGGTCAGGATCTTGCCGTTACCGATCATTTCCCAGAAGCGGCCCAATTGCCCGCTATCGGTGCCATTGGCGCAGAACGCGAGCGAAGAGTAAACCACCGTCATTCCGCGCGCGCGGGCGGCCTTGATAAGGCGCGCGAGCCCCGGCACCAGAGCTTCCACGCCCTCCCATCCGAGCAGGTCGTTGCTCATATTGATGATCAGCAGGGCGCTCTTGGCCGGGTTCAGTTTGAACATTGAGCTTTCTCCCACTTTTTTTGTGGTTGTGCGATCGGCCGGCTGGCTGCTGCGTAGTCTACTCAGTTTTTGAGGAAACGCGAGGGCGCGAGCAACGCTGGATCGAAACGTTCGGTCTTCCCATAGACGATCAAGTCGGCGGCGATTTGACTCACCGCCGCGCTGGACTCGATTCCGTAGCCGGCCTGGCCCGCCAGCCAGAAAAATCCCTTGACCAACGGATCTTCGCCGACCACCACCACGCCGTCCGGAGAGAAGGTGCGCAGCCCGGCCCACTTGCGCTGGATCGTATGCGGTACCATCTGCGGCGCGAGCTTGCGCAGACGCTCGAGCGCCTGCGCGATGATCAGATCGTCGGGATGCGCGTCGCACGGCTCGAGCGGCACCTCGTCCATCGGGCTCAGTAGCAGCCCGCCGGATTCGGGGGTGAAATAGAGATGGTCAGGATCGCTCACCACGAACGGCCATCGACCGAAATCCATTCCGTCGGGACCGGCGAAAACGATAATCGTGCGACGGCGCGGTTCAAGCTTGATCGGCGCCGCCCCGATGAGAGCCGAAACTTTTCCCGCCCACGCGCCTGCTGCGTCAACCACCATGCGCGCGCCGATCTCACCGTCCGCTGTGATCACGCCGGCGCAGCGGCCGTTCTCGACCCGAATTCCACGAACCTCTGCGCCTACCCTGACCCGCACACCCAGTTTGCGCGCGTTGCGCAGGTAGCTCGAGAGCAATTCGTGTACATCTATTCGGCCGCCTTCGGGCAGAAGCACGGCGCCGCCGAAGCTCTCCGGCAGCAGCACTGGAACGCGCGCGACCGCCTCGGACTTTGACAGCACCGTGACCGGAATTTTTTCGCGCTCGAGCAGAGCTATCGAGTCGCTCATCGTCTGCGGCATCGGGTCGCGATAGAGAAACATTATCGGCCATTGCCGCAGCACCAGATTTTCGGAAAAGCCTTCGGGCGGGTTGCGCAGAAATCTGCCGCCCAGGACTTTTAGCGCCTGCACGGTCAGATTCGGATCAAGCTCGACCAGCGAAGCGGCGCTGCGTCCGGTAGCGTGATATCCGGGTTGCGTCTCGCGTTCGAGCAGCAACACGTCGGTGAGTCCGCGCTCGGCGAGAAAGTGCGCCAGCGACGATCCCGCGATCCCGGCGCCGACGATCACTACTTCGAAACGGTTGCGATCGCTCATCACAATACCAAGTTAGTGAAATTTTTCAGTTTCACCAATCAAATCCGCTAACAGAAGATCGGCGATGCTGTATCAAGCGTCGCGCCGCACCAGATAATGTTGCATTGGTACCGGAAACGCCGCCTGCCCGAAGGTTTCGCGAATCGTGCGATTGGTGTCGAAATAGACCTGCCAATAGTCGCGGTTGTTGCAATAAGGACGCACCGCGAGCACCGGACCGGCCAGGTTGAACTCCAGGATCTCGACGTCGGGAGCCGGGTCGGTGAGCACGTTCGGAATCTTCGCGATCGCCTCCTTCAAAAGGCGGATAGCATCGCCGTGTGGAACCGGATGGGCCAGTTGGGCAAGCAGTTCGACGCGGCGATAGCGATTGGCGGAAAAATTCTGGATGTTATCGGCGAAGATCTTGTTGTTGCCGACGATGTTCCGCACGTTGTCGGGCGCGTCGATCGTGGTGACGAACAGCCCGATCTCCTGCACCGTCCCGGTTACGCCACCGACGGTGACAAAATCACCCGTCTTGAACGGCCGGAACATCACCAGGAAAATTCCCGCGGCGAAATTCGCCAGCAGGCCGCTCCACGCCATCCCGATTGCAACTCCGGCGGCGGCCAACACCGCGGCGAAGGTGGTGGTCTGCACGCCGAAGAAACCGAGAATCGCGACCACCAGGATGATATCGAGCAGCACCGAGACGACCGAGCAGATGTAGCGGACCAGGGTGGCGTCGATGTTCTGGGTCGAGAGGCTCCGCGCGATCAGATGGGTGCTGAAGCGTATCAGCCATCGTCCGATTATCCAGATCGCGATTGCCCCCAGAATCTGGAGACCAAACGCAACTCCCGCCGTGGTAAGAGTCTGCAACGCGGTATTAATCTGCATCGTGATTCCCCTCTATTTTGGCTTGCAGGCGTTTAACGGAATTTCTATTTTCCTGATGGCTGTTTAGGTCAAACTGCGGTCCGTTTCAATGATTCGATCGGCGTTGCTGGATCGGCGACGAACGTAGCTTTCGCCGAAGGAAGGTGCTACGTCAGCCGATGTTGGGAAGCCGATTCAGACAAAAAGCGATACATTTGAGGAAAAGTCATGGCAGGCAAATATTTCGAAGAATTCAAAGTGGGCGAGGTGTTTCAGCATCAGCCCGCACGAACGGTCACCGAAACCGACAATCTGCTTTTTTCGACACTGACTCTCAACCTGCAGCCGCTGCATCTCGATAGCGAGTTCTCGAAAAAAGCCGAATTCGGCCAGCGGTTGGTCAACAGCATTTTCACGCTCGGGCTGATCGTGGGCGTTTCGGTCGCGGACCTGACGCTCGGCACGACGGTCGGCAACCTGGGTTTCGAGAAAGTGGAATTTCCCAAGCCGGTTTTTATCGGCGACACGCTCTACGCCGAGACCGAGATCAAGGAAGTGCGGCCGTCGAAATCGCGTCCGCAGTGGGGCGTGGTGATCTTCGAGCATCGCGGACGAAATCAGCGCGGTGAACTCGTGATGAGCTGCCGGCGCGCGGGCATGATGCGGCGTAAGCCGGCTTGATTCAAATTCGGCTGAGGCTGAAGAATCAGATCCCGAAACGCAATTTTTAAAGGCCAAGCATGGAACGCATACGCCGCGCGGTACATTTCGTCCCTTCCGCCAATGAAAAGATGCTGCACAAGTCGATCGAACTGCCGGTCGACACATTGGTGCTCGATCTCGAAGACTCGGTGACGCCGGAGAACAAAGGGTCGGCGCGCAAAGTCGTCACGCAATGGCTCAAGACGGTTTCGTTCGGGCGGATCGAGCGGATGGTGAGGATGAATCCGCTGGACACTGACTGGGGCGTGGCTGACGTGGAAGCCACCATGGAGGGACGGCCAGACTCCTACATGGTGCCCAAGATTCGCACCCAGGATGACCTGTTCGAAGTCGACGCTATCATCAGCAAACTCGAGGAGCAGTACGGCTATCCCGCGGGCGGGGTGAAACTGCTGGCGCTGGCGACGGAGACTCCGCAAGGCCTACTCAATATCCGCGATTTCGGCGGATGTCCCCGTGTCGATAGCCTGTCGTGGGGTGCCGAAGATCTTGCCGCCGCGATCGGGGCGCTGCGTAATCGCGACGAAGCCGGTAATTTTCTCGAGGTCTTCCGCTATGCGCGTATCATGACCTTGATAGCGGCGACCGCTGCCGCCGTGCAGCCGATCGATACCGTTTTTGTAGACATTAAAGATACCGAGGGATTGCGGCGAGATTGTCAGGAAGGCGCCGCGATGGGATTCACCGGCAAGATCACGATTCATCCATCGCAGGTCGAAATCGTCAATCAGTTCTTCACGCCGTCGAAGGACGAAATCGAATGGGCCAAGGAGCTGCTGGCCGCGGCGGAGGAGAATCGCAAGCTCGGCAAGTTCGCGTTCAGTTTCCGCGGACAGATGGTCGACGTGCCGCACTTCACGCGCGCCAAGACCATCCTGGATCGCGCGAAGGCGGCCGGCGCCTGTTAGCGTTTATCAGCCGAGGCCAAGCTCGACGCTTTCCACGCTTGCACCTTCGGGCGCGAAGCGTACCGCGATGCGATATCCACCTGCATTGATCGTCAGAGTGTAGACGCCGGGCTTTTTAAGCGAAGCGCTGATTTCCTCGAGCGGCTGGCCCTTCAGTTTCTTGAGCGCCCCGTTCAATTCGCTGACTGAAGACGCGATCGTCTTGCCGCGCGATGTCTTCTGGAACAGCGAGGATATCGCCAATTCGCCGGCAGGTCCGTAAACCCGCCGCGCGCGTCCGCTCGAGAGCAGCAGTTCGATAACAGTGTCCAGGCGCGGCGCCAGCTCCGCCGGGACTTCCATCGCCTCGACCGCATCCTTGAGCGCTTCGAACGCGTCGCGCCCCGCCGACGGTGGCGCGGCCTTGAGGAAATCACTGATCTGCGCGGAGAGCAGATCGCGCTGGAGCGTATCGAGTTTCAGCGCTTCATCCTCTGACGGGGTAGGCGACTGATTACTTGTGTGCGTGATTACTATTGCCATTGGTGTGCTGGCTTCCGTTGGATGTATGGACGACGTGTCCGTTGCGTGAATTAGCGCCGTGGCCGTTCAGCAAAGCAGCGAGCTCGTGTTCGAATCCGCCGGTTTCGATAGCGCAGTGCATCCCGCATTCTTTCGGCGCGCCGCTCTCCCACCACCATCGGCCCGAACGAGGATCTTCACCCGGCGCGACGGCGCGCGTGCACGGCCCGCATCCGATTGATTTGTAGCCCTTGTCGTAGAGCGTGTGGTAGGGAACGTTGTTGACGCGCAGATAATCCCACACCTCGTCTTCGGTCCAATCGGCGAGCGGCGCGAGCTTGACGATACCGCCGTGGTCGTGATCGATCTCGACCTTGCGGATATTGGAGCGCGTCGCCCATTGATCGCGCCGAAGGCCGGTTATCCACGCGCCGTAGTTCATCAGGGCGCGGCGCAACGGCAGCACCTTGCGCACCTGGCAGCAGAGCAGGCGCAGATTGACGTCCTTATAGAAGAGATCTTTGCCATGCCTGGCGACCATCTTGTCGACGGTTGCGGCTTCCGGCCGAAACACTTCGATTTCGATTCCATACCTTGCGCGAAGCCGCCCGATTAGTTCATGGTTTTCCGCCGGCATGCGGCCGGTATCGATCGTGAACACGCGCACCGCGGGGTCGATTTGCCACGCCATGTCGATCAGCACGCAGCTTTCCGCCTGCAGGCTCGAGCAGATCGCGACCGACTGGCCGAACTTCTCGAGCGCCCAAGCCAGCACTTCCTGCGGCTCTTTGTCGTCGAGATCAACCGCGGCCTCGCCCGCTTCGAGCTCGTCCATGAAATAGGGTTCGACGGATTCTACTTGCTGCTCCACCCTGGCACCTCTCAGGCAGTTGCTGTCGTTGGTATCGGTTGTCCACGGCCTTCGGCGATCGACACCAAATCGCCGTCGGAAGTCCGCACGCAGAATTTGGAGAACGATTCGTCAGGCAGGCGTTTCTCCAGATAGCCGGCGAACAGCCGCGCGACGTAATCCTCGACTCGATCGGAAAGCACGCGGCGCAGAACCGGTTTGCCGATCGCGGCGTCGCGCCCGAGTCCGCCGCGCAGAATGATATCGAAGGCCTCCAGCGGCTCGCCGTTGGGACCGCGAGCGGTGGTCCCCTGCAAACCGATATCGCCTGTCCAATGCTGTCCGCAGGCGTGGGGGCATCCGTCGAGATTCAGCTTGAGGTCCGCCACCCGGTCGCCGAAGTCGCCCACCAGACGGGCTATGATGGCGGCGAGCTTCGGCTTGGTCGGCACCACGGCGTAGTTGCAGTGCGGGTCGCCGATACATCCGATCGACGAGGCATAGAGCCCGTTGACATTGAGCGGGAACCCGAGTGTGCCGACACGCTCGATCGTTTCGCTCAGCCCCTCTTCTGGAATGCCGGTAAGAATGAAGTTCTGGCGGCGAGTGAGGCGGATGTCGCCGCCGATTTCTCCTGCAATCGCGGCCAGCCCTTTCATCTGCTGACCGCTCATTAGGCCCAGGTGCACCGGGAAGCCGATGTAATAGCGGCCCGGGGTTTTCTGCTCGTGAATACCGGTGTGATCGCCCTCGCGATTGGGCAGCGGAAGCTCGGCCAGGTTTTCCATCGCATAGCCGAGACGCTGCTCGACCAGCTCGCGGAATCCGGTCGGGCCGTAATCATCGATCATGAATTTGAGCCGCGCCTTGACGCGCGAGATACGGTACTCGGTGGTCAGGCGCCATACGTCGATGATCGCGCGCATGGTTTCGATCGCGCGCTCGCGCGGGATGAACACGCCCAAATGGCGCGACAGGCGCGGCGTCGAGGATTGTCCGCCGCCAACGCGTATCGCGAAGCCCTCGCGGCCGTCTTTGATCGTGCCGACCAGCGCGATGCAGTTAATTTCGGGCGCGTTGCACTGCGCTGGGCAGGTCGCGATCGTGATCTTGTGCTTGCGCGGCAGGTCGGAGTAATCGGGATTGCCGTAGAAAAACGCGGCGGTCTCGGAAATCAGGCTCGTTGTATCGAACAGCTCGTCGCGGTCGATACCCGCGACCGGGCATCCGGTGATGTTACGCACCACGTCGCCGCATCCTCCCATCGTGGTGAGGCGGGAAGCTTTGAGCTGATCGAAAATCTCGGGAAATTTCTCCAGCGTGATGTAGTGAAGCTGGATATTCTGCCGGGTCGTGATCTCGCCCTGATCGCGTCCATAACGCTCGGCGATCTCACCGATCGTGTGCAGCCCTTGCGCGCTCAAAATCCCGCTCGGGATTTTGACCCGCATCATGAAGGTGCCGATCTTGGGCTTGTCGTGATAGAGGCCGAACCATTGCAGCCGCACGATGTCCTCTTCGGGCAGCTTCTCGTACGATGTCGTCGCAAGACGATCCCACTGATTCGCGAGTTCGGTCGGGAACAGTTCACGCTTAAGGCGCTCGACCGAATTGCGCTTAAGGACGGTTTCCCAGCTTGGGGCTTCGCGTTTAGGCATCGTTGCGGCTCGTCGTGTTACATCAGAAGATGACTTAGATGACAAAATTAATCAACCGAAAAGATGATAAATATAGTCTTATTTATTATGATTTTAATTAATGTAGGATAAGCCCTTGAATTTGAAAGGTAATTTCGTGGCGGATTAGTCTATTTGGTGGTGATCCGAGTGGAAATCGATCATCACTTCGGCGCTAATTGAAGGGTCAGGGAATGGCGCTGCCCAGCCACGCGGGAGCGTCCGATGGACCTGGGTCCTCCCGCTCCTCGGGAGCGGGATGCCCACTAAACACCATTGAGCGATGGGGATAGAACCACTTGAGGCGCTGGTGCAGGCTCACCACCTCACCGACGATCATCAGCGCAGGCGAGTCGACGGGATGTTCGTTCAGAGCGTCCGGCAGCGTCGCGAGCGTGGCGCTCACGACCTGTTGACCGCGCGTGGTTCCGCACGAGATCACCGCTGCCGGCATGCGGTCAGGCAGGCCGTGGCGGCGGAGTTCGCGGCAAATGGTCTCGACCCGATCGAGCGCCATGTAGAACACAACGGTCCGCTCGGGCTGCGCCAGATGCTTCCAATCGAACTCGCGCTCATCGGCGCCGTGAGCGGTTACGAATACACATGACTGCGCAAAATCGCGATGGGTCAACGGGATACCGGCGTACGCGCCGCATCCGAGCGCCGCTGAAATGCCTGGCACCACTTGATACGGAATTCCTGCGCGGGCCAATGCCTCGAGCTCCTCGCCGCCGCGGCCGAAGATCAGAGGATCGCCGCCTTTCAGCCGCAGCACGCGCTTTCCCGCACGCGCGAGGTCGATCAGCGTTTGATTGATCCGCTCTTGCGACCAAGTGCGCTGGCCGCAGCGTTTACCGACGTCGATACGTTCGGCGTCGCGCCGCACCAGCGCGACGATCTCGGCTGAAACCAACCGGTCGTGCAGGACCACGTCGCATTGCTGCATTAGTCTCAGCGCCCGCAGCGTCAGCAACTCAGGATCGCCAGGCCCTGCGCCGACGATATAGACCTCGCCCGTCCGCGAGCCGGCTGACCGGCTATCGAGCATCTGCTCTAGCGCTCGATTAGCCTCATCGTATCGGCCGGCGAAGACATCCTCAGCGATCGGGCCGGCGGCGACGGATTCCCATAGCCGGCGACGCTCGACCGAATCCGTGATACGCGCGTGAACTCGCTCGCGCCATTCGCCCATGAAGTTGGCAAGTGAACCGAGCTGCTGTGGAAGCGACGCCTCCAGGTCCGCTTTGACCTGCCGCATCAGGACAGGAGCGCTGCCATTCGAACCGATTGCGATCACTATCGGAGAACGATCGACTACGGCTGGCATGATGAAGCTCGAAAGCGCAGGATCGTCGACCACGTTGACCAGTACGCCGGCATGCTTCGCCGCGAGTGCGACCTTCTGGTTCACCTCGCGATCGTTAGTGGCGGCGATAACTACGCGATGCCCCGCGATCATGCCGGCATCAAACTTCTCCGCCCGATGGATGAACCTCGCGGATGAAATGAGCTTCGCAAACCCCGGGTCGATCTCGGGCGCGACCTGTTCCACTTCGCAGCCTGCCTGAAGGAGTTGATTGGTCTTGCGCAGCGCGACCGCGCCGCCGCCCACCACTAGCGCCGAGGAATCGTGGAGGTCCAGAAAAATGGGATACCAGTCCATTGTATCTATCGCTGAGGTTCGCGCGCGCGCCTAATCGCTGCGCCATCGGGCGGAAATCTGCGGCTTCAAACCACCAACTTGACCGCGACCCCGAGTAGAACGAACGCGATCGTCCGCCGGAGCGCCATCTCCGAGACGAACCCGGTGAGTCGCGTGCCGACGTAAATTCCCGGCACCGTGCCGAGCAGCAGATTTCCGAGCAGCGGAAAATCGACTTTGGCGACGAACATATGGCCTAGTCCCGTGACCAGCGCCAGCACCACGCCGTGGGCGAGGTCAGTGCCCACCAGATCGCGCGCATGAACCCACGGGAACAGAATCAACAAGATGGTGACGCCGATCGCCCCGGCACCGACTGACGAAACGCTGACCAACACTCCGATGACCAAGCCAGCGAGCAGTGGCATGAAGTCCCGCAGGGCACTCTCGGTCGGGGTCGTGCCACGCATTATCAGGAGGCGGATTTTTTCGCGGAACAGAATAGCTGTCGCGCTCGAAGCCAAAGCGGCGCTCAATCCGACGTTGGTCAGCCAGTCGAGATGGTTGGGGTCGGCGCGCAAAAACCACAGGACGATTAGGGTTATTGTAGCCGCAGGCAGACTGCCGGCCAGCATTCGTCCGGCCAACGACCATTTGACCTGGCCTTGACGGGCGTACACCCAAAGCGCCCCTGCCCTGGTGACGGCCGTATAAAAGAGGTCGGTGCCCACC
>DATJOQ010000152.1:0-6102 GCA_035506935.1 Binataceae bacterium (SeqCode)
TCCCAGAACGGCGGTATCGTGAAGACCAGAGCCGTTGCCACTCCGCCGATGGGTGCCCGACCCGCGGCCGTCGCGCCCAGTATCGTTCCGGTCACGCACGCTTCTTCGGCTAAACTCCACGTTGACGACGGCGCCGCCAAATCCGAAGGGCAGGGCATCGCGGGCGGACTTTAGTTCCGAACCAAAACTGATCGCCTCACAGTCCGTTGGAGTAGCACCATCGGACTCGATTGACGCAGATTCACTCCGATGAGCGACACCGAGTTCTTCGACTCGCCAAAGCCGCGCGCGATTGCTCATCGCGGCGCCAGCGGTGCGTTTCCGGAGAACACGCTGGAAGCGTTCACGGCTGCGCATCAGCTTGGCGTTCCTTACATCGAGTTCGACATCCACACCACGCGCGACGGATGCGTCGTGGTCTCGCACGATCCCGACCTGATGCGCATCGCAGGGCGCAACGCGATCATCCGCGAGCTCGATTACAAAGAACTCGCCGCGATCGACGCCGGATATAATTTCGCCGCGGACGACGGCAGCTATCCGTTTCGTGGCAAGGGAATCAAGCTGCCGCTGCTCTCCGAGGTATTGTCGAACTTTGCCGACATGCGATGCGTGGTCGAGATCAAGCAGATTGAGCCAAGCCTGGTGAAGCAGATGCTCGAAATAATCGATCGCGCCGGGATGCGTAGGCGCGTCATGATTTCGTGTGAGTTCCAGCAACCGCTCGACGAGGTGCGCGCGCTGGCGCCGGGCATTCCGACCAATTTTTCGACCCTCGAAGTCGGCAATTTCTTTCGTGCAATGGTTTCAAAGATGGCGGATTACACTCCGCCTGCGCGGGCGCTGCAGATTCCCATCGAGTACGAGAAATTTGTCCTGGTCACGCCCGAAAGCGTTGCCGCGGCCCATCAGGTGGGCGTCGAGGTGCACGTGTGGACGGTGGACGACGAGGCCGAGATGC
The DNA here is from genome assembly GCA_035506935.1 of Binataceae bacterium (SeqCode). Classification (GTDB taxonomy): domain Bacteria; phylum Desulfobacterota; class Binatia; order Binatales; family Binataceae; genus DATJOQ01. Next base: position 962 of record DATJOQ010000152.1, read on the forward strand.
GCCGGCTGCTCGCCCTCGGCGTCGACGGCATTCTCACCAACTTTCCCGATCGCCTGCTGAAGCTGCTCTAGTTTTCTACCCCAGATATTCATCCATAGATAACGCCGTACTTGGTCAGACTGAGCGTCTTTTTTGTCATCCTGAAAGAAGTGAAGGATCTCGCGCGCTCCTGCGCGCGCCAGCCCGGACGCTACGTTAAACGCCCGGAGGACCGGGCGAGATCCGTCGCTTCAGTCAGGATGACGAGAAAATCGCGCGTCTGTGCTCGTGTGCGCGCGCATCTCGATAGCCATTTATTTCCTTTTCAGCTCGTCACGACATCTGTTACGATTCGGGCCGTCTTCAAGGCGATAAAGGAAAATTCATCGATCATGAAACTTGATACCCAGATGTGGGTGCAGGGCCTCAAAGGTGTGCCCGAGGCCGCGAGAAAAGCCGAAGAGCAGGGCTTCGACGCGGTGTGGACCGCCGAGGCCGGAAACGACGGATTGCTGCCGATCGCGTTAATCGCCGAGCACACAAAGAAAATCAAAATGGGCACCGCGGTGGCGCTGGCGTTTCCGCGAAGCCCGATGACTACCGCTTATACCGCGTGGGATTTGGCCGGCCTCTCACAGGGACGCTTCATCCTCGGACTCGGCACCCAGGTCAAGGGCCATATCGAGCGGCGCTTCGCCACCAAGTGGGAGGCGCCGGTGCCGCGGCTGCGCGAGTATATCGAATCGCTCCGCGCGATTTTCAAATGCTGGGCGGAAGGCGGCAAAAAGCTCTCCTATCCGGGCAAGTTCTATAACTTCTCTTTGATGACCCCGTTCTTCACGCCGCCGCGCCACGACTATTCCGACATCCCGATCTACATCGCGGGCGTGAACAAGCATATTTGCCGGCTGGCGGGCGAGTTATGCGAAGGGCTGCACGCGCATCCGTTTAATTCGCAAAAGTTCCTGAGCGAGTTCGTTATCCCCAACGTCGAAAGCGGGCTCACCAAGGCCGGGCGCGCGCGCAAGGATTTCTCGATCGCGGCGGTCGGCTTCGTAATCATCGGCCGCAATGACCAGGAGTTAGAAGCGGCACGCAATGGCGTGCGCCAGCAGATTTCCTTTTACGCTTCGACTCGCACCTACTCCGGCGTGCTCGAAGCGCACGGATGGGGCGACGTCGCGCCCCGGCTCAACGAGAAGGCCGCCAAGGGCGATTGGGCCGGGATGGCCAGGGAGATCACCGACGAGATGCTCGAAGTCTATGCGGTAAGTGGAAATTTCGACAATATCGTGGAGAGAGTCAAAGCCCGCTACGACGGTCTGCTCGATCGGTTCGGGTTCTACATTCCTTACCGCGCCGATATCAGCGATGAGCAGTGGCGCCATTGGACCAAACAATTCAACGGCTAGCCGCGAATCCTGCGGCTCGGAGGGGAGTGACGATGCCAAAACCGAAAACCCGAAACCTGCTGATGGTTGCCGCAATTGCAGCGAGCCTTCTGCTCGGCGCGTGGCCCGGCCGCACTCAGGAGCAAGGCGAGGCGAACGTCAAGAATTTCACCTTGGTATCGGTGATGGTCGATGAAACCAAGATTTGGCTGCCCAGCTCGATCATTGTGGAGCAGGGCGATCACGTTAAGCTCACGCTCAAGAACATGATCCCCGGAGCCGGCAATCAGCACGGATTTGCACTACCCGGTTACGGCATCACGGAAGTCATCACCGCTGGCACGCCCAAGACCGTCGAATTCGTCGCAAGCAAGCCGGGCGTGTTCACTTACTACTGCCAGTTGCATCCGGCGCATATCGGCGGGCAATTGCTGGTGCTGCACAAGATGCGATCTCACTGAACCCGGAGCTTCTCGCGGCGTCGCGCTGACGCGCGACGCCTTCCACTCTAGCGCTGGCCGCTGCGCTGCTGGCGCTCGCGCATCGCTTCCGCGGGCGTTGCGATCAAGCGTGGTTCTTCGCGCTGATGCTCTTCCTGCTCGGCGAGAATCGCTCCCAGGTTCGCGCGCACCAACTCCTGAAAGAATGGAACGCGTTTCAGCTCGGCGTTGTCGCGAAGACGCGCTGCTGCCGCGGCCGCCCATGCTGCGGCCGGACGCCGGCCCGCGCGCGCCAGGTAGTACGCGGTATCTTCGAGGCGGCGTCGCGCGAGCAGGGCGGTCTCTCCCGATAACAGCTCGCTAATCGCGCGCTCGACGATTCCGTTGATCCGCTCCTCCTGCTGAAAGCGATTCAGCACCAGCGGGCTTTGCCGGACGTCGTTGACTTCGTCGACATATGGCTTGGTCTTGTCGGCCGGGAGTTTCCATCCCGCGACTTCCGGTTCTTTGAGCAGCTCGACCGAAGGTTCGTTGGCGAGCTCCGCGGCGAACTCGTGGTAAATGGGATGAGCCAACTCGACGGGCGGCGGGTCGGAGATGATTTCGGCGCGCAGCATCAGGAAGTTTCCGACCTGCACCCGCCGGCTCTCCGGCGTTCGGCGATACGCTTCGCACAGGATGAAATCTGCCAATCGCCAATCGCCTTCGACCAGAGCGGTTTGCGCGCGCTGCTCGATCTCCTTACGCTCGGCGCGCAACTGCTTGCTCGAAAGATTAGATAGCGTCGCGCCCACCAGCCCCTCGCTTTCGGAGGTGAGCCCCCACAATCGCGATGAGCCTCCCGCCGGGCGCGCCTTCACGATCCACACGATCCTGGCGCCGTCGGCGTCGATCGGCGACAAGAGCGCGCTCATGCTTGAGCCCGCGATAGCCGCCGGCGTCGCACGCTCGGCCGATTCCGCCGCAGGTGCCGGCGCAATCACGTGCTGGCGCAGCTTGAACAGCGCTCGGCGAATTTCACGCCGCGTCACGCCACTGGAAGCCGCTTCCATCTCCGCCAACAAATGAACCGCAGCGTTGAGCTGAATCAAACCCAGCGCATGCGCGATCGCTGCTCGATTCGCGTCCGGCTGCTCATGTTTTCCGCGCAGCGCCGCTACCGCGACGGCAGGCTCCATCGAAGGGTCGAGTTGCAGGCTTTCCAAAGCCTGCGCCAGTGATTCAGGTGGATGATGTTTGCTCATGCGCCTGGTTTCATTCTCCGCAAAATCGTCTCACACTATCCGAATCGCTTGCGTGCTTCATAGCTCGGCTTCGATCGTCGGCTCTGCCCGTAACCGCTTCAGGCGGCCCGTTCCTGCAATAATTCCAGCAGAGCAAGCGTGATGCGCATCGTCAGGCCCCAGATGGTTTGCTCGCCATACAGGATCGCGGGATAGTCGGCACCCTGGCGCCATCGATAGTTGCCGCGAAAGCGTTGATCGCTGAGCACGTCGAGCGGCACGCTGAAAATTTCCGCGACCTCGCTTGGATCGGCGCGCAGCTTCATGGGATAGGATATCACGCCGACGAACGGCGCGACCGAAAAGCCGCTGGCCAGCGTGCTGATCATGCTTAGGCTGCCCAGCACTTCGACAGCTTCCGGGCGCAATCCGATCTCTTCGTGCGTCTCGCGGAGCGCCGTCGCTAGCAGATCGGCGTCGGTCTTCTCGACCTTGCCGCCGGGAAACGCGACTTCGCCCTGATGGCTCGGCAGAAAATCGGCGCGGCGCGTGTAAAGCACCTGCAGCTTATCTTCCCGCTCGAACAGCGGCACCAGCACCGCCGCGGTTTTCTTCGCGGGATCCGCTATCGGATACGCCTGCGCGCGAGTCGGCGCCAGGCGCTCGCGCAGCAGTGCAAGAGAACGCTCCGGAGACATCCTTTAGTGATAACGGAACGCGGCGGTTAATCCAAAGCCGGTCGATGCTCGCGTCCGGCGCCTGTGCTACGCTTCGTTCCCACGACGATGCGAAGCCGCTTTTTTGCTTGCATACAAATCTCTCGAGTTATCGCGTTGAATCGGGGCCGATGCGACACCTGATCGGCCGCTTTCACGAGATTGCGCTCAAGGGAAAAAATCGCTGGCGATTTGTCGACCAGCTAAAGCGCAATCTGCGCGCGACCTTCGCCGATTATCGGCTCGGCCCGATGCGCGGTGAGGGGCCGCGCCTGATGGTCGAGCTGCCCGAGGATTTGAGCGACGAAGTGGCGCGCGAACGCGCGTCGCTGATGTTCGGGCTGCAGACCTTTTCGATCGGTAGACCAGCGGCGCGTGATCTCGACGAAATAAAAAGCGGCGTGCTTGACGCGATACGGGGCTGCAACGCCCAGAGCTTTCGCATCCTGACCCGGCGTGCCGACAAGCAATTCGCATTCAACTCGCCCGAGATCGATCGCGCGGTCGGCGCGGCGGTCAAAGAGGCAACCGGTATCAAGGTCGATCTCGAACATCCCGAGCTGACGATCGGAATCGAAATTCTGCCGACCGTCGCGTTCTTCTCGATCGGCAAGTACAGCGGGCCGGGCGGATTACCGGTCGGAGTCAGCGGGCACGCGGTAGCGCTGATCTCAGGCGGAATCGACTCGCCGGTCGCGGCTTATCGCATGATGCGGCGCGGGCTGCGCCTGGATTTCGTCCACTTTCATAGCTTCCCGCTGCTCTCGGCCGCGAGTCGGGAGAAAGCGCGCGACCTGGTGGCGCATCTGACCCGCTACCAGGCGCGCTCGAATCTCATCCTGGTGCCGTTCGCCGAGTTGCAGCGCAGGATCGTCGCGCAAATGCCGCGGCCCCTGCGAGTGGTGCTGTACCGCCGCTTCATGATGCGGATCGCGAGCGCGCTCGCTGTGGAATCGGGCGCAACCGCGCTGGTGACCGGCGAGAGCCTGGGCCAGGTCGCCTCGCAGACCTTGGAAAACATGACCGTGATCACGCAAGCCGCGACTCTGCCGGTTTTCCGACCGCTGGTCGGCATGGACAAGAACGAGATCGTCGACCAGGCGCGCCGGCTTGGCACCTTCGAGACCTCGATCATTCCCGACCAGGACTGCTGCACCTTGTTTGTACCGGCTCATCCGGAGACCCACGCGCGGCGCGAACAGGTCGAGCAGGCAGAGTCCATGCTCGAGGTAGATGCGATGGTGGCGGACGCGCTCGGGCGCAGCGAGCGCGTCCGCCTGAGCTTTCCGCGGCGGTCGCGATAAGGGGCTGGCCTAAGCCGGTCAAGCGCTTCGCTTGACCACGACCCCGGCGAGTGCGACAAATCGAAAACGCCAGCGCGCCTTGTACTTC